>DATCFX010000762.1:0-4509 GCA_036509275.1 Pirellulales bacterium
AGCGCGTGAACCACCAGCGAAACAATCGTGATGGCGATGGCCGAGCGAAAGTACAGGCCGTTGTGGACCAGCAAATACAGCGAGACGAGGATCGGGATCACGGCCCCGCCCAGATTGATCGCCAGGATCGTGCGGGCCGGCTCTTCGACCACCGGCACGACGTAAAAGTCGACCTGCTTGGTCGTGACCGTCTGTTTGGTGGGCAGCTCACCAATGGGAATATTGACGTAGCTGCCCACGAGCGAAAGGAATAGCAGGCCGTAGATATAGCGCCGGCTGATCCCCATTTTTTCGTAGCTATAGCGGAACAGCCCGATCTCGATCAGCGCCACAGCCGCCGCCAGTAGCAGCGACAGCACCAACATGAACCAGGGGGCTACCGGGATATGGTGCAAGCTCGAAGGATTCATCGTCGGCCGGCCTTCCCCAGAAAAAACATGCGTGCCACAACGCCGGCTCATCTTGGCCTTACCGCAGGGGGCCGTCAAGCGCGGCCGTCAAGCGCGGCCGTGAAGCGCGGCCGTCAAGCCGCGACCGCTGGTCATGGGGCGCGACCAGCGATCGCGGCTTTATGATGTCGTCGACCCTTGACCGCTCGTGTGGCGGCTGATATGCCCGAGGGCGTGAAATACAACCCGCTTTTGCACATCGTACTGCACCAGCCCGAAATCCCGCACAACACGGGCAGCGTCGGCCGCACGTGCGTCGCGGCCGGGGCCAAACTCTGGCTCGTCCGCCCGCTGGGCTTTCGCGTCGACGACTACTACCTGCGCCGGGCCGGGCTCGATTATTGGCAGCATCTGGAGTGGGAGGTGGTCGACGACTGGGCCGAGCTTTTGCAGCGGCTGCCCGGCTGCCGCCCTTACCTGTTTTCCAAAGCGGCCGCGCGGGCCTACACGGACGTGGCCTACGCGGTGGGCGACGTGCTCGTCTTCGGCAGCGAATCGCAAGGACTGCCGGCCTCGCTCATCGCCCAACACGCCGAGCGTGCCCTGCGCGTTCCCATCCGCGAGCAAGTGCGCAGCCTGAACCTTTCCAACACCGTGGCGATCGCCGCCTACGAGGCCTTGCGGCAGTTTGCCCCGGCAGCCAACCGCGGAAAGCCAGAGGGCCGCTCGCCGTAATGCGCGACGGGTGCCTGCGCGTATGAGGACCTGGTCTCACGACTTCCGCTACCGCGATGCGCGAACTGGTCGGTTACGCCAGGATTCCGTGCAGCACGTGGCCGTGGACGTCGGTGAGGCGGCGGTTGCTGCCGTTGTGATAGAAGGTCAGCCGCTCGTGGTCCAGGCCCAACAGGTGCAGCACGGTGGCGTAGAAATCGTAGACCGTGGCCACGTTTTCCACGGCCCGGCGGCCGAACTCGTCGGTGGCCCCGTAGCTCGTGCCGCCCTTGATGCCGGCCCCGGCCATCCAGCACGTAAACGCGTCGGGATTGTGGTCGCGACCAGCGGTGCCGGCCTGGTGCGTGGGCATGCGGCCGAACTCCGTGGTCCAGAGCACGAGCGTATCGCTGAGCAGCCCGCGCTGCTGCATGTCCGTAAGCAGCGCGGCGGTGGGGCCGTCGAAGATCGGGCAGTGGCGCTCGTAATCGGCCTTGAGCGTTTTGTGCGCGTCCCAGTTCAGCAGGCCATCCACGCCCGAGGCCCGCGATGCGCAATACAGGCTGACATAGCGCACGCCGCGTTCCAGGAACCGGCGCGCCAACAGGCAATTGCGAGCGTAGCCGGCCTTGAGCGGGTTGGGATCGTCGAGCCCATAGCGCTTCCGCACGGCCGAGGATTCGCGGCCCAAATCGCTGGCCTCGGGCGCGGCCAGTTGCATGCGGGCCGCCAGTTCGTAGGCGGCGATGCGGGCCGAAAGCTCCGAGTCGCCGGCGTGCTGGGCCGCGTGGCGACGATCGAGCCGGGCCAGCAACTCGCGCGTGGCCTGGTCGTCGCTCGCGCTCACGCTCGCCGGCCGGGCCAGGTTGCGGATCGGTTGCTGCGCGCTGATCACCACGGCCTGGTGCTGGGCCGGCAAAAAGCCGTTGCTCCAATTCGCCTTGCCGTTGGGCGGTTCGCCGCGGATGTCGGGGATGGCGATGTAGGTGGGCAGATTGTCGTTCATGCTGCCCAGCGCATGACTGACCCACGCGCCGGCGCTGGGAAAACCTTCGCGTACAAAGCCGGTGTTCATGAAGATGCAGCCCGGCCCGTGTGTATTGCTGCGCGACGTGAGCGAATGCACGAACGCGATCTCGTCGACGAGCTTGCCCAGTTCCGGCAGCAGGCTCGAGATTCGCTTGCCCGAGCGGCCTTGCGGGACGAAGGCCCAAGGGCTTTTCATCAGGTTGCCGTTTTTGCCCTGAAAGCTGAGCAGGTTCTCCTCGCCCGGCAGCGGCTGGCCGTGATGTTTTTCCAGTGCCGGCTTATGGTCCCACAGGTCGATGTGCGAAGCGGCGCCCGGGCAAAAGATCTGCAACACGCGCTTGGCCTTGGGCGCAAAATGCGTGCCGCCCGGCCGGCGCGTGTCGCCGGCGGCTGCCGGCAAGGCGGCCCGCGACTGGCTCGCTGCTAGGTGCGCCAGCGCCACGCCCAGCAATCCCGTACCGGCATGGTGCAAAAAGTCGCGGCGCCTGGCGAGCGGCGGCTCGAATAGTTCCGCGTCGGGTTTCATCCTGCGGGCCTCTAATCGAGATAGAGCAGTTGATTCGAGTTGAGCAAGGCGCGGCAAAAGGCCGGCAAACCGTATTGCTGCACAAACGCCAGCGACGCCTGTTCGTCGTCTGCTTCCAGCGGGAGCCCGTCGACCAATTCCAGCGCCCGCCGGACTTGGTCGCGTGGTTTATCTGGCCCGGCCTCGCGGCGCAAGCGCTCGGCGAAGAACCGCGCCATGTCGAGCGTAAAACGATGATTCAGCAATGTGAGGGCCTGCAACGGTGAGGTCGTGGCGACGCGCGCAGGCGTGGCTTGCGCGGCGTCGGGACAATCGAACTCGCTCAGCAGGTCCACGCGCGAGGCCCGGGCGAAATGATGATAGACCGCGCGGCGATACGTTTCGGGGCCGGGCTCATCCAGCGGCACGTACGTGGCGACGTTGTCCTGCAAGTAGCGATAGAGCAGAAAGCCCGGCCCGCCCAGGCGCCGATCGAGCCTGCCACTGACGGCCAGCAGCGTGTCGCGCAGCTCTTCGGCGGAGAGCCGCCGCGGCGGGAAGCGCCACAGGAATCGGCTGCCGGCATCGACGCGCGCGGCCCCCACGCGATACGTGCTCGCCTGCCGATACGCCTGCGAGAGCACGATCTCGCGCGTCAGCGGCTTGAGCCGCCAGCCGTGCTGGATCAACCGCCGGGCCAGCCAATCCAATAGCTCCGGATGCGTCGGCCGCGAGCCCAGGTATCCGAAGTCGCTGGGCGTGTCGACCAGCCCCGTGCCGAAATGAAATTGCCACAGGCGATTGGCCATGACCCGGGCCGTCAGCGGCAGGCGCGGATCCACGAGCCACCGCGCCAGCGCCAGCCGTCGCTGGCCTTCGGGCGCCGTAGCCGGCAACCGGTACGAGACTCCGCTGGTCGAAAGTGCCGAGAGGCTCGCCGGCTGCGCTTCGCCGCCCGGGCGGCGCGGATCGCCCCCGAGGAAGACATGGAAGGGCCCAGCTCCCTTCGTGAACGCGCCAACCCACCACGTCGGCAACGCGGGAATCGCGGCGATGGCCGCTTCGGCCGCTTTTAACTGGCGGCTGATCTCAGCCAGCCGCTGCCGCTCGGCCGCCGTGGCGCTGGCCTCGATCAGCCGGCGGCCGCGGTGGTCTTTGTCTACAGGCTGCCGATCGTGCGAATCGGCCACCGTGGTCCAGGCCTGGCCGTCGCGCGAAACTTCCAGGCGATACTCGGCCGGAAACGTGCGCAAAAAATCGGCATTCCGATTGCTGGAGAAAACGACCCGACGCACGACTTCCTCGCGCGCGAGCGTGATCGTCAGTTGGGGGCCGGTCGCGTTCCACGGCGACGCATACTTGCCGTCGATCGTGAATTGCGGCCCATACGCTTCGGCAAAATCTTCCGCCACGCGATGCGCGCCGGCGGCCTTGGCCCCCATGGCGGCCAGCGCCACGTTTTGCGGCGGCTCGGCGGTATTGAAGACCTCGAATTCGTCGATATCGTACGACGACCTCTTGTGGCCGGAGCGGCTGGTGGCCGCGACCACCAGTCGGACATAGCGGGCCGGAGTGGGCGGGAATGTTTCCTCGATCAGCGAGTACACCGGCGCGGGACGCTTCCAACGTTGCGAGATCTCGGCCTCGCGCGCCGTGCCGCGGGCAAACAGTTCCTCTTCGAGCCGCAACTTGTCGCCGGTCAGCCGCTGCTGCTGCCGCTCCAGCGGCGCGAGGCGTTGCTGCCGTGCTTGTCGGGCCGCGGCCGTGGCCACGGTCCGCTCGCCGTGTTTCACGCCGGCAAACGTGGCATACAACGAGTAATAGTCGGCCTGGCGGATCGGATCGAACTTGTGGTCGTGGCAGCGGGCGCAG
>DATCFX010000763.1:0-6020 GCA_036509275.1 Pirellulales bacterium
CCGACCTGGACCTGGGCCACTACGAGCGGTTCACCCACAGCCCGCTGACGCGCGACAGCAACTACACCACCGGCCAGATCTACCAGTCGGTCATCAACAAAGAGCGGCGCGGCGAATTCCTGGGCAAAACCGTGCAGGTCATTCCGCACATCACCAACGAAATCAAGGGCGTGATCCATAAGCTGGCCCGCGAAGACGTGGACGTGGTCATCACCGAAATCGGCGGCACGGTCGGCGACATCGAAAGCCAGCCGTTTCTCGAAGCCATCCGCCAGTTTTCGCTCGACGTGGGCAAGGAAAACTGCCTCTACATCCACCTGACGCTCGTGCCCTATCTCAAGGCCGCCAGCGAGCTGAAAACCAAGCCCACGCAGCACTCCGTGGGCCTGCTGCGGCAGATCGGCATTCAGCCGGACGTGCTCATCTGCCGCACCGAGCGGGGCATGAGCCGCGAAGATCGTGAAAAGATCGCGCTGTTTTGCAACGTGCCGCTGGAAGCCGTGATCGAAGAACGCGACAAGGACTTTTCCATTTACGAAGTGCCGCTGAGCCTGGTGGACAACCGGCTGGACGACTTGATCGTGCGGCGCATGTCGCTGGCGGCCGGTCCGTTGGAATTGAACGAGTGGCGCGAGTTGTTGCACAAGATGCGCAACCCGGAGCACGAGATCAGCATCGCCGTGGTCGGCAAGTATGCCGAGCATCGGGATGCTTACAAGTCGATTTACGAAGCCCTGGATCATGCCGGCATCGCGAATCTGGCCCAGATCCGCATCCAAAGCATTCAGAGCGAGTCGATCGAGCGTGAAGGGCCCGAACGCCTTTTGACGGGTTTTGACGGCCTGCTGGTGCCCGGCGGCTTCGGCGAGCGCGGGATCGAGGGCAAGGTCGAGGCGATCCGTTTTGCCCGCGAGCGCGAGATTCCGTTTTTGGGCATTTGCTTGGGCATGCAATGCGCGGTGATCGAGTTTGCCCGGCACGAAGTCGGCCTGGAAGGCGCGCATTCCACCGAGTTCAACAAGAACACCAGCCACCCGGTGATCTGCCTGCTGGACGAGCAGCGCACGATTACTGATAAGGGCGGCACGATGCGGCTGGGGGCTCAAGCCGCGGTGCTCGAGCCCGGCAGCAAGGCGGCTGCCAGCTACGGCGGCGTGTTCATTTCCGAGCGCCACCGGCATCGCTACGAGTTCAACAACATTTACCGTCAGCAGTTCGAGGCGCACGGCATGCAGTTCGCCGGCAAGAGCCCGGATGGCGCGCTGGTGGAAATCGTCGAGTTGCCGGGCCATCCCTGGTTCGTGGCCGTGCAGTTTCATCCCGAGTTCAAGAGCAAGCCGACGCGGCCGCAGCCGCTGTTTGCTGGCTTTATCGCGGCGGCGATCGAGCGACATTCGCTGCGTAACGAACGTGCCAAAGAGTTGGAAACGCCGTAGGTTCGGCCGAACAATAACTTCTCCACGATCCCTCTCCCCTTGCGGGAGAGGTTAGGTGAGGGGTAGGAAAAACGGAAGTTATTTTTCGGTCGATCCTTAACGAGGTGATCCGTGGACGAGGCATCCGGCGAAACGCCGAAACTGCACATCGACGAAGACTGGAAGAGCCAGGCCCAGGCCGAAAAAGAGCGGCTCGAGCAAGCCAAGGCTGCTGGCCAGAAATCGCAGCCCGCCGACGCTCAAGCCGCCCATGAATCGCAGCCTGCGCCGCCAGCGGAACCGGCCGCCGGCCGCTCACCGCCTGCCCAGCGGCAGCCTGCCGAACACGCGCATCAACTGCCGCCGGCCACTTTGGCCGTGCTCATCACGACGCTGGCCACGCAGGTCATGGTGTTGCTGGGCCAGATCGCCAATCCCATCTCGGGCAAGGCCGAAATCGACTTGCCGCAGGCCCAGCACTTTATCGACACGCTGGCCATGCTGGAAGCCAAGACGGCCGGCAACCGCACGCCGGAAGAAACCCGGCTGCTCGACAACCTGCTGCACGAACTGCGGATGGCCTACGTACAGGTCAGCCGCGAAGAATAGCGACAAACGGCATCGACGCGAATCAGCCGGCGGCGAGGCCGCTGACGCCAGCAGCCTCACTCTGCCAGCAATTTTTCGCCGGACAGTAATCAGCGGGCAGTATTCGCCGGGACGTGCTCGCATGGACGGGAAGCCGAATCCCTATGAACCGCCGCTTGCGACCGCAAGCCGCCGATGGTGGGCCCGCGCCAGCAGGAAGGAAATCCTGCTGAGCCGGCTTCCCGGGATCTGCTTGTTTGTCGCCCTCGCCGTCATTCGAGGGATCGGGCGGGGCATTCACGACAAAGGAATTCCCGGCAGCGAGAGCCGTTCGAGCAAACTGGCGGCGGCGGCTTTGTTGCTAATGCTCGCCGCCGGGCTGTTCTTCAAGAACCGAACAGCAGGGCGCAGCGCGACGAATGGCGAGGGCTAATTCCGGGCCAGAATCGGCAGCCAGGTGGAGAGGAAGTAGGCGCGCGGGGCAGCCAGGTCGAGCATCGTTTGCAGTTCGCTGCCGCGGGCGTGGGCGCTCTGCGAGGCGAGCAGCCCCTCGAACAGCGCGAAGGGCCGCTTGTACTTGACGACCTTAGTCTTCTTTTTATCCAGCCCCGCCAGGACCACGGCCCGGTCGATCGCCTCCTCGATGAAGCCTTCCTTGTCCACGAGGCCGTTGGCCAGCGCCTGGTCCGTGTCGAAGACTTGTCCGGTGGCGATCTTATTCAACTCGTCGGGATGAGCCTTGAACCGCGGCCGCCCGCTGCGGACGATTTGCTTGAACCGCGAGAAGCTGTCGTCCACCAACTGCTGCAGCGCCTTTTTTTCCTCCGGCGTCATCGGCCGGGTGAAGGCGCCCATTTGCTTCAGCGGGCCGCTCTTGATCGAGTCGTCGCTGACGTCGATGCGCTTCAGCAGGCCCGACAGGTCGTAATGCGGAATAATCACGCCGATCGAGCCGGTCCAGGTCGTGGGTTCGGCAAAGATCGACTCGGGCGTATCGCCCACGGCCATCGACACATAGTAGCCACCGCTGGCTGCCAGCCCGCCCATGCTCACGACCAGCGGCAGTTTTTTCCCCTCGTTTTCCTTCTGCTTGTCGTCTTTCAGCTTGAGCAGGTGGTGATAGATGTAGTCGCTGCCGGTGACGGTGCCGCCGGGCGAATCGACGCGCAGCACGATGGCCTTGACGTGTTTGTCTTTGCGAACGTAGTCAATTTGTTTTTTGACGAAGCCGTCGCCTTCGAGAATCGTGCCTTCGACCGTGATAATGGCGATTTTGTCGGTGCCGTGCTCGTCGAGCGAGTGGTAGGTCTCCTCGATCACGCTGTCGCTGCCGCCGGTCAGGGCGGCAAAGCCAGCAAACACCAGCAGAATTACGCAGCCAAATCCCAGGATCAGGCTGCAAAATCCCAACAACATCATGAAGAATCGCCGCAGCCAGTGCGACCGCTGGGGCACCGCTACCACGACGGAAGGCGGAACGCTCGGGGACTGCGACTCGTTCATGGGGCGATTCACTCGCTGGGGACGAAAAGATCGAAACTGGTGCAGGTTCGCCCGGCACTTCCGCCCGGGGACCGGGGAATGGACGCGCGGCCAGCCGGCCGGCTGTCGACCGTGGCATTGTAGTCGGCCGCCTGCACCGGGCAACCACCTTGCACCGCGCCGATGCAGTTGCCAGGGCCAGCCGCTGGGGAGTAAGCTAATCTCCATGTGGCCGGCGTGCGAGCCGGTGAGGTTTGGGTTCGGGCCAGTGTGCAAGGAGACGATGGAGTGTTTGTTGCGGCCTCAACGGATTGTTTTTCGACCTTGCCCCTGGAGACTGCCCTGCAGCGGCTGGTCGACCTGGAATTCTCGCGGGTAGAAATCTGCTTGCACGAAAAGGGCCGGCAAATCAAGCCCTCGGAGGTGCATGCCAACTTGGAGCAGGCGATTCATGCCTGCCGCGATACGCAGCGTCTGACGCCGGTGGCTTACAGCATCGATATCGACGCTCCGGAAAGCGAGTACTATCAGCAGTTTGCCTCGTGCTGCAAACTGGCCAAAGCCACGAAGGTGGTCATCGTCACCGTGCCGGCGTCCGAGTTGGGCACGCCGTTCAATGCCGAAATCGAGCGGCTCCGCGAGCTGGTGCGCATCGCCACGCTCGAAGGCGTCGTGGTGGGGCTCAAGACGCAAGCCGGCCGCATGACCCAAGACCCGACCACGGCCATGGTCCTGTGCGACAACGTCAAAGGGCTGGCCATCACGCTCGACCCCAGCCACTATGTCTACACGCCGCTGGCGAACACCGACTACGATTGCCTGCTGAAATACGTCTGCCACCTGCAACTGCGCGACACCAGCAAACAGAAGCTGCAGGTCCGCGTCGGCCAGGGCGAAATCGAATACGGCCGGCTGATCACGCAGCTCGCCAAGTTCCGCTACAGCCGCGCGCTGTGCGTCAACATTCTCGATAGCGACAATGACGACGTCGATCACATGGCCGAGATGCGCAAAATGCGCCTGCTGCTGGAAAGCCTGCTTTAGCCGTCTGGAGCGGTCGACGTTAAGCGACATCGCCGTGGGTGCCATGTCCACGCTTCGTGGGCATGCGGTAATACGCGTGGCATGCCCTCGCGGCGCGGGCTTGGCACCGAAACACTCGCTAGGGATGGCGTTTATTTCTTGACGTTCCTATGCTCCCTCCCAGCGATCTCCAGAGCGACCTGCGGCTGTCGGCCGGGCAGGTTGGGCCACGCTATCTGGTGCGCTTCGATCCTAAGCGGGTTTCGCACCATTTTACCGACGTGCTGATCATCGGCGGCGGACTGGCCGGCCTGCGGGCCGCCTTGGCCATCGATCCGAAGATGAGCGTGCTGGTGATCACCAAGGATAGCCTGCTGCAATCCAACAGCAATTATGCCCAAGGCGGTATTGCCGGCGTGCTCGATCCTGAGGACCGCTTCGAAAACCACGTGGCCGACACGCTGCGGGCAGGCGGCCAAATGTGCGACCGCGAAGTCGTGGAGATGGTGGTCCGCGAAGCGCCCGAGCGGATCGGCGAGCTGATGGCCTGGGGCGCCCACTTCGACGAGGAGGCCGGCGCGCTGGCCTTGGGCCGCGAAGGCGGCCATAGCCACGACCGCATCGTGCATGCCCTGGGCGACGCCACCGGCAAAGAGGTGATGCGGGCCGTCATCGATCGGGCCCGCGCGCTGCCGAACCTGGTCACCTGGCAGGACACCTTCACGCTCGACCTGCTCAGCTTCGAGGGCACGTGCCGCGGCGCGCTGGTTTGGAACGCCGCCCACGGCCGGACGCTGGTCTGGGCCAAGCAAACGATCCTTTGCACCGGCGGCGCCGGCCAACTCTATCGCGAAACCACGAATCCCGAGGTGGCCACCGGCGACGGCTATGCCCTGGCCTACCGGGCGGGCGCCCAACTGCGCGACATGGAGTTCATGCAGTTCCATCCCACCGTGCTGTACATCGCCGGCAGCAGCCGCAATTTGATCACCGAGGCCATGCGCGGCGAGGGGGCCTACCTCGTCGACCGGGCCGGCCATCGCTTCATGGGCGACTATGACGCCCGCGGCGAACTGGCGCCGCGCGACGTGGTGAGCCAGGCCATCGTCACGCAAATGGAAAAAACCCGGCATCCGAACGTGTATCTCGAACTTTCGCACCTGGATGCCGACCGCATTCGCCGCCGATTTCCGGGAATTTCGGCCATTTGCGCCGAATTCGGCATCGACATCACGCGGGATTGGATTCCCGTGCGGCCGGGAGCGCATTACATGATCGGCGGCGTCACGGTCGATCAGCAGGGCCGCACGACGCTGCCCGGCTTGTGGGCGGCCGGCGAAGTCACCAGCAGCGGCCTGCACGGCGCCAATCGCCTGGCCTCGAACAGCCTGCTCGAGGGGCTTGTTTTCGGGGCCCACGCCGGCCAGGGTGCCGGCGAGGCCGCGGCGGCGATTGCCGACGATTTTCGGGCGTTGCCGCTGGCCAGCGCCCCCCGGCCGGAGCCCAACGAGC
>DATCFX010000764.1:0-4190 GCA_036509275.1 Pirellulales bacterium
GCAACTCGCCGAGCAGTTCGCCACCGGTCGGCTGGCCGGGCTGACCAGCAATTTTTCACGCGCTGGATATCTAGACGCCGTCGCGCGGGCCATTGAGTACGTGCGTGCCGGCGACATTTTTCAGGTCAACCTCTCGCAACGCCTGCTCTATCCGGCCGCCGGCGACTCCGTGTCGCTCTATCGCCGTCTGCGCAGCCGCAATCCGGCCCCCTTCGCCGGATACTTCGACCTGGGCCGATTCCAGATTGCGAGCGCCTCGCCCGAACGCTTCCTGCGTTCGATCGGCGGCCAGGTCGAGGCCCGGCCGATCAAGGGCACGCGCCCGCGCACGGCCTTGCCCGAAGCCGATCTGTTCCGAGGCGACGAACTGCAAGAAAGTGCCAAGGACCGGGCGGAGAACGTGATGATCGTCGACCTGCTGCGCAATGACCTGTCGCGCGTCTGCCGGCCCGAGAGCGTGCAGGTGGTCGATCTATGCCGGCTCGAGACGTACGAGTTTGTGCAGCACCTGGTATCGTCGATTCGTGGGGTGCTGGCCGCCGGCCGTGGGCCGCTCGAACTGCTGCGAGCGGCATTTCCGGGCGGTTCGATCACCGGCGCCCCCAAGATCCGCGCCATGGAAATCATCGCCGAGTTGGAGCCCACCGCCCGGGGCGCATACTGCGGCTCGCTCGCGTATCTTGGATCTGACGGCGCTTTCGATTCCAATATCCTGATCCGGACCATCACGGCTGGCCGCGGTTGGTGGCAGGCAGCGGTCGGCGGCGGCATCGTGGCCCAATCCGATCCGGCCGGCGAATACCAGGAAACCTGGCACAAAGCAGAAGGCCTGCTACGCGCCTTGACCGACTGATAGGCACACCGCGACGCTTCAGGCATGATCCTGCTGATCGACAATTACGACAGCTTCGTCTTCAACCTGGCCCGCTATTTCCAGCGGCTAGGACACTCCGTGCGCGTTGTCCGCAACGATCGGATCGATGCTGAGGGCGTGCGCCGGCTGCGCCCGGCCGCCATCGTGCTCTCGCCGGGCCCCTGCGCGCCCGAGCAGGCCGGAGCGTCGATCGACATCGTGCGCAAGCTGCACACTGAGCTGCCGATCCTGGGTGTGTGCCTGGGCCACCAGGCGATTGCCACCGCGCTGGGTGGAAGCGTGGTCCGCGCCCGCGAGCCGGTACACGGCCGCGCGTCGCGCGTGTTTCACCAGGACCAAGGCGTGTTGGCCGGACTGGCCAATCCGTTTCTGGCCTGCCGGTATCATTCGCTGGTGGTCGATGAAGCCAGCCTGCCCGATGTGCTCGAAGTCACCGGCCGCACCGCCGACGGCGTGGTGATGGCCATCGAGCATCGCCAGCGGCCGGTCGTGGGCCTGCAATTTCATCCCGAGTCGATCCTCACGCAGTCGGGCTACCGGCTGCTCGCAAACTTTTTGCACCGCGCCGGGCTCGCGTCGTTCGATCCCGACGCGCTGCCCCCGGAACTCGCAAGCCGGCCCGAGCCGCCGCTCTCGGCCGCCGCGCGGCCCGTGGCCTTTTGACCGCGGGCCGCTATTGTGGCAGCCGCTGTCAACCGCACGCTTAATCGTTAAGATTCTCTCATGATCCTCGAAGGCCTGCTGACGACCATAAACGACGATGGCTCAGTCAATATCGCGCCGATGGGGCCGAGCGTCGACGAGGCGTTGCGCTCATTTCTCTTGCGCCCATTTCAAACCTCGACGTCGTACGCCAATCTCAAGCGCACCGGGCAGGGCGTGTTCCATATCACGGACGACGTGGAGATGATTGCTTGGGCCGCCATCGGCGTGCTGGTTCCACCCCCGCCGCTCGAGCCGGTCCCAGCTTTCGATGGCTGGATCCTCTCCGGCGCCTGCCGCTGGTACGCCTTGCGGGTCCGCAGGATCGACGATCGGCAGGAGCGCACCGAAATCGAGGCCGAAGCCATCGACCAGGGCCGGCTGCGCGACTTTTTCGGCTTCAATCGGGCCAAGCACGCCGTGCTCGAGGCCGCCATTCTGGCCACCCGCATCCACGTGCTGCCCCTGGCCGAAATCCAAGCCGAAATCGAGCGGCTACGCGTGCCGGTGCAAAAAACCGGCGGCGAAACCGAGCAGCGCGCCTTTGATTTTCTTGCGGATTACATTGCCCGGGCGGCCGCCCAGCCGGCGGATTCGCCCGAGTTGGACAGTTGAGCGCGCGGAGCCGGGCGCTTAGCCTGGAGGGCATGAACGGTTCGCTCGCCAGGGTTGTCGCTTATAGCCGGCTGCATTGCGGCATGTTTTCCTTCGGCCGCCCCGACGTGCGCCGCTTCGGCGGCGTGGGCCTGATGATCGATCGGCCGGGCCTGGAACTCACCGTTGTGCCCGCCGACCGCTTCGTGGCCACGGGCGCGGAAACCGACCGCGTCAGCCAATGCGTCGGCCGGTTGGTCGCCGCCGGATGGTTTGCCCAGCCGCCGGCCTGCCGCGTCGATATTTGCCGACCACCACCGGCGCATGCCGGCCTGGGCAGCGGCACGCAGTTGGCGCTGGCCGTGGCCGCCGGCCTAAGTGCGCTGTCCGGTCGCCCGCCGTGCGATGCCCGACAGCTCGCCGCCGCAACCGGCCGCGGCTTGCGCTCGGCGATCGGTCTGCACGGCTTTGCCGTGGGTGGCTTACTGGTCGAAGCCGGCAAGCAGCGGCGCGATGAGCTGGGCCCACTGGTCGCTCGTGTCGACTTGCCCGACCGCTGGCGGTTTCTGTTGATCACGCCCACCGGCAGCCAAGGCCTGTCGGGCGAGGCCGAGGTGCAGGCCTTCGACCGGCTGCCGGCAGTCCCGCTGCCGACGACCGAGCGCCTCTGCCGACTGGCCCTGCTGGATATGCTGCCCGCGGCCCAGGCCGGCGACTTCGCCCATTTCAGCCAGGCCTATTTCGAATATGGGCATCTGGCAGGCGCTTGCTTCGCGACCGAACAAGGCAGCGCGTACGCCAGCCCGCGGCTGGCCGAAATTGTCGGTCGCGTGCGGGCGATGGGCATCGGCGGCATCATTCAAAGTTCTTGGGGACCAACGCTGGCCGCCCTGCTGCCCGACCGCAGCGCTGCCGACGAATTGGCGCACGCCTTGCGAGCCGATCCCGTCACGGCCGATGCCAAATTCGAAATCGCCGCCCCGGTCAATCACGGCGCGGTCATTACGCGCGAACTCAGCGAGTAAACGCGTCAGGCCGCCCGGCGTTGTTCCCTGCGCAGCACGCGACCGTGGGCCACGTCGTCCAGCCCCAGGCGAATGATCCGCTCGATCAGCCCTTGGACAAATAGCGGCTGGACGCCGCCGCGGAGCGCAGGCCGCTCGAGCACGATCCGCTCGAGTTCCGCCTCGACCACCGGCATCGCCTTGGCCCGGATATATCCGCGCGCCTCGGCCTTCGGCATCCCCAGCACTTGGGCCGAAAGCGTGGGGGTCACTGAGGCCGTCAGCTTCGCCGCCAATGCGTTGGCGTGCGTGGCCAACCAGCGGCGATCGCGAACACGAACCAATGGCTTGAGCATCGACAACATGGCTTTTCCTTTTCGCCTGGCATCGCTGAACCATCCAGCGCTCGGGCACAAAGCCCCGCATTTCTATCGAGTTGCCAGCGGGCGAATCTTCAGCAGCCTCGGCAGCGCCGTCAAGGCTGGCCCAGGCGGATCAGAATCCGCGCTGTGGGCAAACCTTGCCTGCTACGCCGAGCCTAGGGTGGAACGGCTCCGGCCGGAAAGGGGAGCCGATTTTTCTGCGGTGCAACGCCTCGATCCCCGAGACTTTGCGCCGCCGGCAAGTTAAACTGCGGCCTTTCGTCTGCCCGAGCCGCACTGTACCAAACGTCAGGCCGTGCCATGATCATCTCGATTGTCACGCTGTTTGCCGTGGTCTGCCTGGCGTATGCCAATGGGGCCAACGACACTTCTAAGGGAGTGGCAACGCTGTTGGGCAGCGGTACGGCCAGCTACCGGCGAGCCTTGCTGTGGGCCAGCATGACAACCCTGCTCGGCTCGCTGACGGCCGTCTGGCTGGCCGATAAGCTGCTCAAGAATTTCAGCGGCCGCGGCCTGGTGGCCGATCAACTCGTCGACACGCCCGCCTACGTAGCCGCCGTCGCCCTGGGGGCCGGGCTGACCGTTTTGTTGGCGACGCGGCTGAGCATGCCGATCTCGACGACCCATGCCTTG
>DATCFX010000765.1:0-3005 GCA_036509275.1 Pirellulales bacterium
GTGGGAAGAATCCATGTCGGCCATGATGCTCTACGGCGAAGAGGTGCAGCGCACGATGCGCCAGGCCTATTCGGCAGGCAAGCCGCCGCGGATCATTCCCGCGGCACTGGCCTTGGGCTGGATTCATCAGCAGTTCGAAACCGGCACGTTTCCCGGCGCGGCCGCCAGCGATTTTTATCCGCTGCTGTTCAGCGACAAGGTGCATCTCAATCCCGAAGGCTCGTTCCTCGTCGAAGCCAGCTGGTACGCGGCGATGTACGGCCAGTCGCCGGAAGGCAAGTTCCTGCCGCTGCACCTGCAACTCACACCGCGGCAAACCTCGGCCATGCAGCGCTTGGCGTGGGACGTCGTCCGAAACTATCCCGACTGCGGGCTGTACGAAGCGGGGACGCAAAGCGTCGGCGCGCCGCAGTTCGCCGTGCTCCCCTCCGCATCGAGCGGCGTCACACGCGTGCGGCTGACGTCGTCCAGCCCGGGCGCTTGGTTCCGCTACACGCTGGACGGCACGCAGCCGACCCGCACGCGAGGCTACATCTACTGCGGAGTCGTGAGCGTGCCGCAGGGTGCGACGCTCAAGGCCATCGCCTACCAAAGCGGCCACGCCGACAGCGCCGTCACAACGGCGACGAACCTCATGGCCCCCTAGTGCCCGCTCGAACGCTCGCAGCTTGATGTCTTGAAGCTTGGGTGCCATGCCCACGCTTCGTGGGCATGTGCGTCGGACGTCACTCCGCATGCCCACGCGGCGTGGGCATGGCACCCAGCGCGTTTTTCCGCGCGGCGATCACGCCAGTTCCGGCAGTTCGAATCCCGGGCGGCGGGCGCGCGTCAGCAGCGCGTTGGCCTCTGCATCGCCGAGAAACCTTTCGGCGGCCGGATCCCACTTCAGGCGGCGGCCGGCCTCGCGCGTGATGTTGGCCAGATGACAGACGCTGATCGAACGATGACCAATCTCGACGTCGGCCACCGGGCGCTGGCGAGTGCGAATGCAATCGAGCCAATTCTGCAAATGCGAGCGCGCCTGCCAGAGCGCCACTTGGTCGCTCCACTTCCGCTCTTCCGCGTCGACGTCGACCTGCTTGAGCAACTGGGCCGCCAGTTCGGGCGGATTCGACGTCAGCTTGTTGCGGTTGATTTCGAGCTTGCCCTTTTCGCCGACAAACACCGCGCCGCCCATCGGGCCGCGTTCGAGCACAAAGTGGACTTCGATGCCGCTGGCGTAGCGCATGGCAACCTGCCCATTGGGTCCGCTGGAAATGGGCCACATCTCCCCCGGCCCCGACTCGTCCATGCCCAGCGCCCATTGAATCTGATCGACGCCGTGCGCGCCCCAGTTGGTCATCTGCCCGCCGGAGAAGTCCCGCCACCACATCCAGCTCATCCACTGCGAATTGAACGGTCGCGCGGCGGCCTGGTTGAGCCACATGTTCCAATCCAAGCCGGCCGGCACCGTTTGCACCGGGACTGGCGCTCTGGGCTTCGCCAGCGGTCCCGAATAGTTGACCGCGCGGACTTCGAGCAGCTTGCCCAATCCGCCCGAGCGCACGAAGTCGCAGCCCAGCCGGTTGATGGCCATCGACCGCTGCTGCGAACCGACTTGCAGCACGCGGCCGTGGCGGCGGACGGCGTTGACGAGTGCCCGGCCTTCGCTGACGTAGAGCGTCAGCGGTTTTTCGGCATACACGTCCTTGCCGGCCTGGCAGGCGTGGATGCAGGGCAGCACGCGTTGGAACTCGCCGGTGCCGACGATCACGGCGTCGATGTCGCGGCGCTCGAGCAGTTGGCGATAGTCCTGGTAGACGGGCCATTTGCCGCCTTTGGCCGCTTTGAACGCTTCGGCCCGGGGGACATTGCAGTCGCAAAGGGCGACGATCGTGGCATCGGCCGGAAGCTGCTCAAGCAACAGCTTCGCTCGATTGCCGACGCCGATCGCTCCGACCGCGATCCGGTCGTTGGCGCCGGGCTGGCCGTCGCCGGCCAGCACGTGACGCGGAATGAATGTCGGCAGGCTCAACGCAGCGGCCGATTTGAGAAACCTGCGGCGACTCGCGCGATCGCG
Organism: Pirellulales bacterium; assembly: GCA_036509275.1. Lineage (GTDB taxonomy): Bacteria > Planctomycetota > Planctomycetia > Pirellulales > PNKZ01 > DATATB01. Next base: position 2,060 of record DATCFX010000765.1, read on the forward strand.
TATCATGGCATGCACCCTGCGGGAAGCGAACATGATCTCGCCGCCGATTATACTCCGCCCGTCGCGGCCGGCGAAGCAAGCGGTTGTCGGATCGGCCCGGCGGGGAAGAGCGGCCGCCATCTTCAAGGACCGTTGCCATGACTCCCGGTTGGCTCGAGTGGCTGGCAATTCTCGCGCTGGCGTCCGGTGCGTGCAGCGCGCTGGTCGTGATCTTCGATCTGCTGGCCGGGCATCGGCAGCACATGTGGATCATGAACCTGGTATGGCCCATCACGGTGCTGTATTCCGGGCCGTTGGGGCTGCTGGCGTATTACCGGATCGGCCGGCTGTCGACGCACCGGGCGATGCACCATGCCCAGCAGCACGGCGAGCCGCCCCCCGGCAAGCGCAAGCCGTTCTGGCAGACCGTGGCGGTCGCCACGACGCATTGCGGCGGCGGCTGCACGCTGGGCGACGTGGTCGCCGAGTGGATGCTGTTCTGCTTTCCGCTGACGCTGCTGGGCCAGCGGATGTTCGCGGCCTGGTTGGCCGATTTCATCCTGGCCTACTTGTTCGGAATCGCGTTTCAGTATTTCACGATCAAGCCGATGAAACAGTTGACGCCCGGCCAAGGCCTGATTGCCGCGATCCAAGCCGACACGCTCAGCCTGGCGGCCTGGCAACTGGGCATGTATGGCTGGATGGCGATCGCCCGGTTCTTGATCTTCGGCCGCGAACTGCCCGTCTCGCAGCCGCTATTCTGGTTCATGATGCAGATCGCCATGCTGGCCGGCTTCGCCACGGCTTATCCGGTCAACTGGTGGCTCGTGCGCTCGGGCATCAAAGAGGCGATGTAGCGTTCGCTGCCGGCGTTGCATCCACGTTTGACGCTGGAACGGGCCCGCCGATGGCCCGCTCCAGTTCGGCCAGCCGGCTGTGGTAGTCGGCGATCGCCTGCTGCTGCCGC
>DATCFX010000766.1:0-1048 GCA_036509275.1 Pirellulales bacterium
TTCGCCTACGCGTTCGGCTATCTCTTCGGCGGCCGGTTGATGGACTCGATCGGCGTGAAGCGCGGCCTGCCGATCGCGGTCGCCTTTTGGAGCATCGCCGCCGCGGCCCACGGGTTGGTCGCGTTGCTCCCGGTTCACGAAACGATCCGGCTGGCGCTGCCGTGGATCTCGCTCGGGGCGCTGGTCGTTCCTGTGACCGTGTTCGGCTTCATGGGGGCGCGCGTGGCCCTCGGTCTCGCCGAAGGCGGCAACTTCCCCGGGGCCATCAAGACCGTGGCCGAGTGGTTCCCGGTGAAGGAACGCGCGCTGGCCACGGGCATTTTCAACGCCGGCACCAACGTCGGCGCGGTCATCTGCCCCTTTGCCGTGCCGCGGCTGTATGCCGCGTGGGGCTGGCCCGTGACGTTCTATGTGACCGCCGGCCTGGGTGTCGTCTGGTTGGGCCTTTGGTGTTGGCTCCACGACAACCCGGAGCATCACGCGCGGCTTTCCGCGGCCGAGCGCGACTACATCCGCTCCGGCCAGCCGGTGGTGGAAGAGCCCAAAGTCGCCGTGCCGTGGCGCTCGCTGCTCGGTTACCGCGCCGTGTGGGCCTATCTCGCCGCCAGCATCCTCGCCGGCCCGGTCTGGGGCGTCTACATGTTCTTTCTGCCGGACTTCCTGCAGAAGCAGTTCCGGCTGGATCTCGTCGCGGTGGGCGACTGGACCGCCGTGTTTTACCTCATCGCCTCCGTGGGCGGCGTGGCCGGTGGGTGGCTTTTCAGCCGGTTGATCGGCCGGGGCTGGAGCCTGAACGCCGCGCGCAAGTTTTCGCTGTTGTGCTGTGCGCTGGCGGTGGTGCCGATCTTCCTCGCACCGAGCATGCCCACCGTCTTTCTCACCGTCCTGATCGTGGGCCTCGCCGGCTCGGCGCACCAAGGCTGGTCGGCCAACCTGTTCAGCTTTGTCTCCGACACCATGCCGAAACAAGCGGTCAGCACGGTCGTTGGTCTTGGTGGATTCGTGTGCTTTTTCACGGGCGGCGTTGTCGCTGAGATCATCGGCCGGA
>DATCFX010000767.1:0-6794 GCA_036509275.1 Pirellulales bacterium
AACTTGTTGCCAAACATCCGGGCCTCATCCACCCAGCCGGTTACCGCGACCTCGCGCTGGTCGTGGTCGAGCGCGACTTCCACGCGATGGGCCGGCTGATTGGCGATGCGGCCGTGCAGCGGATAGACCAGCCGGCCCGTAGCGTCGAACTGCGGAGCGCCATTGCTCTCCAATCCGCAGCGGCACAGCAGTTCGTCGAAACCATCGAGCCAGCCGATGCCCGACGGCTCGAACAGACGTACCAGCGACGGATGAACCGGCCCGTTGACGGGCGATTGCCAGCCGATTTCCAGTGGGCCGGACCAGGCCTTCCACAGGCCCATGCCGCGCGTCGGCAAGACCACGAAGCGCAGCACGCCGTTGTCCACTTCGATCGAATCGACTCCATCTTGCCGGCCGCCGTGCAGCCGCCGCTTTCGCACGCGAATGCCGCCGCCGCTTCCGCCCGCGGGCTCCGCGGCCGCCACCGTGGGATCGTCGCCCAGGTCGCAGTGGTCGACGTAGATCTGCTGCTCGGTGTCGGTCAGGACCCAAACTTTGCTTGTCATGTCGGCAACTCGATGTTCGATTTTCATGTTTCGCCTACACATTGCTGCCGGCGAGCCAGCCGGTGCTGAAGGCGGCTTGAAAGTTATAGCCGCCGATGGGTCCGTCCAGATCGAGCACTTCGCCGGCCAGGTACAGGCCCGGGCACAGCTTGCTGGCCATCGTGTGCGAATCGACTTCGTCTAGCGAAACGCCGCCGGCCGTGACCTCGGCCTTTTCGAAGCCGCGCGTGCCTTGCACGGCAATCCGCGTTCCCTTGATCGCCACCACGAGTTGCTCGCGCGCCTGCCGGCCGAACTCGGCGCCCCGACGCTCCAGTGGCAGCCCCATCTGTGCAAAGAGCGACTCCAGCAGCCGGCGCGGCAATTCGGCGGGCAACAGACCGACAAGCTGCTTGCCGCCGGCGCTGACCGCCGACTGATCGATTGCGTGCTTCAGGGCCTCGCCGGTCATGACCGGCAGAAAATCGCACTCGAGCACCAGAGATGCCGGCCGCGGATGCCCGCTGACCGCCCGGCTGACATCCAAAATCACCGGTCCGGACAGCCCGAAATGTGCGAACAAGAACGATCCGCGCGCCGCGGCCAGCTCGCCGGCGGGCTGCACGCGCGAGCGCTTGCCGGGCGGTGCTGCGGCTATGGCCGCTACGGCTGCCGGCTCGACAACTCGGACCGCCACGTCGGGAATCGTCACGCCGGATAGCTGTCGCACCCACTCGGCCGAAACCGTGATCGGCACCAGCGCCGGCCGCGGGGGAACGATCGTATGGCCCCACCCGGCAGCCCAGGCATAGCCGTCGCCGGTGGTTCCCGAGCCGGGGTAGGACCGGCCGCCGGTGGTGAGGATGATGGACTGGGCGGCCAGCGTGCGCAGTTCGGTTGCGACTTCAAAGCCGGAAGAAGTCTTACCGAGCGTACACACCGGCTCGGCCACGGCCAGCGTGGCGCCGCTCAGCTCGAGCCGTTTGAGCAGGGCCTGCTGCACATCCAGGGCCTTGTCGCTGACGGGGAAGATTTTGCCGGTCGGCTCGACCTTGGTGCGCACGCCGAGCTGCTCGAACAACTCGACCAGTGCCTGCGGCGAGAGGGCCGCCAGCGCCGAGTGCAAGAATCGTCCGGGCGGACCGAAGGCCGCGATGATGCCGCGCACGTCGGTCGCCTGGGTGATATTGCAGCGTGTGCCGCCGGACATCAGGATCTTGACGCCCGGCTTGCGGTTTTTCTCCAAGAGCAACGTCCGCCGGCCGCGCTCAGCCGCCCGCGCCGCCGCCAGCAAGCCGGCCGCGCCGGCCCCGATGACGATGACCTCCCATGCCTCGCTCGTCATCGATGGGTCCGCTCTATGGCCGGGTAGATCCACGGGCACGCTCGGCATCCAGCCGGGCTTGCAGCCGATCGGCCAGGTCGGCGTGCTCGGCCAAGACGTTGTGCTCTTCGTGCGGATCGTCGGCCAGATTATAGAGGGCGCGCACGAATTCTTTTTTGCGAATCTTGACGATGCGCGCGGGCGTGCTGGCCGCGGGCTGGCCTTCGATGTATTTCCACGCGCCCTCGCGCAGGACAAAGTTGCCGTCGCAACTGTGGTCGATCATGTCCGGGCGAATCGGCGAATGCGGACGCCCCAGCCAGGCGGCCGACATATCGTAGCTGTCTTCGGCCCCGTCGGCCGGCGGTGGCAGCGGCTCGCCAATGAGCGCGGCCACGGTGGCCAGCACGTCGACCAGGCTCAGCATTTCGTCCGAGCGGGTGCCCGCCGGAACGTGGCCGGGCCAGCGCACCACCAGCGGCACGCGGAAGCCGCCTTCCCACACGCTGAGCTTGCCGCCGCGGAACGGCCCATTGGGACTGAAGCCGGCATTGATTGCGTCGGTTTCCGGCCGGTGCTGCTGGGGCTCGTAGACGCCGCCATGATCGCTACTGAATACGACCAGCGTGTTATCGGCGAACCCGCGGCGATCGAGCGCGTCGAGCAGTTGGCCTACGGAGCGGTCCAACTCGTGAATCCAATCACCAAACGGGCCGATGCCGCTGGTGCCCGAGGTTTGAGTCGGCGGCGTGATCGGCTCGTGGACGGCCACCGGCGCGTAGTACAAAAAAAACGGCCGCGAGCGGTCTTGGGCTTCGATCCACTCGGCCGCCTTGCTGGTGAGCACCTGCATCACCTGGTCGTCGACGCGCTGCGGCGCGTCGATTCCCAGGTAGCGGCCGCCGGCGCGGTTCTTGGCTCCGGTCGGTGCGAGCGTCGTGGAACGCAAGCCGGCCACGTGGTCGTTTTCGACATAGATGCCCGTTACGTCGCCATGATTGGCGGGCACGCCGAAGTGCTCGTCGAAACCGACTTCGAGCGGACCGGGGCGCAGCGGTTGAGTGAAATCGGCTCGGGCCGCAGTGCCATAGCCGAGGTGCCATTTGCCGATCGCGGCCGTGCGATAGCCGCAGCCGTGGAGCAACGACGCCAGCGTCAGGCGGCCGGGCTGCATGAGCAGCGGCGCCAGCGTCGTCAAGGCGTCGCGCTTGAGCGACGTGCGCCAGCAATAGCAGCCCGTGAGCAGCGAATAGCGGCTCGGCGTGCAGACCGACGCCGTGCTGCTGGCATCGGTGAAACGCCGACCCTCGCGCGCCAGCCGGTCGATGTTCGGCGTCCGAATCATGGCTTGCGGCGCGCCGTAGCAACCCAAGCTGCCGTAACCGAGATCATCGGCAAAAATCACCACGACGTTGGGTCTACGCGCCGGTTCCGCACCATTTGCCGTATGTTCGGCCAGTATCAACAAGGCCGCTGGGACGGCGACGATCAGGAGCGTAGCGATTCTGTGCAGAAAATCGCCTGGTAATTTTTGGGGGTTGGCGCCGCTACGAAGTGGCGATCGCGGGAACATCGGAATCTCGCAAAAACAAACAGGCGGGTCGCAGGATCGTCAATGCAATATCCGCTCTGACCGCGCCTCGGTCAATCTTTCGGGCCAGGCCTCAAGACGAATGAGGAACCTCCGATTAGAATGCGGTCTCGTCATCGTTTCGCGGCGACGGGCCGGAACCAGGCATCGGAACTCGACATGCACAAGCTTTCCTTTCTGTTCGCGTTGGTCGCCGCAGCGCTGGTCCAGGTAGCGGGGGCGGAAGAACCCGGCGTGCGGCACAGCGTGTGGAATGGCTTCGAGCGATTGGATTTCGAAGTCGCCGGCCGAGCAGCCTTGCTGATCGTGCCGAAGCAAGCGGCGCCAGGCCGGCCGTGGATCTGGCGCACCGAGTTTTTCGGCCATGAGCCGCAAGCGGACGTGGCATTGCTCGGCAAGGGATTTCACGCAGCCTACATCAACGTGCAGAACATGTACGGCGGTCCTGAAGCCATGCGGCTGATGGATGCGTTCTACGCCGATTTGCGCCAGCGGCACCAACTCGCGGCGAAGGCCGTGCTAGAAGGTTTCAGCCGCGGCGGCCTGTTCGCCTTCAATTGGGCTGCCAGAAACCCAGACAAAGTGGCTTGCATCTATGCCGACGCCCCGGTCTGCGACTTCAAGAGTTGGCCCGGCGGAAAAGGCCGCGGGCCAGGCTCCAAGGCCGACTGGGAGCGATGTCTCCGCGCGTACGGGCTGACAGAAGCCGAGGCGCTGGTCTACAAGCTCAATCCCGTGGACAACCTGTCGCCGTTGGCGCGGGCTGGCATCCCCCTCTTACTTGTGTGCGGCGACGCGGACGACGTGGTGCCGATGCCGGAGAACACGCGGCTTGTCGAGGAGCGCTATAAGCAACTCGGCGGGTCGATCGCCGTCATCGCCAAACCTGGCGTCAAGCACCACCCGCACAGCCTAGCCGATCCGGCGCCCATCGTGAACTTTGTGCTGGAGCACACCGGCCGGCAAGCCGGGAAGGCGCAACGCTGATCGCCGAGGGGTGGATTCTCCGCCGATCGTGCGGCTGAAAAATGCCTGTGACTATTTCGAGTTGGCGAGGCGGATTTTTCCGAAGCGGATGTTCGTGCGGTGGCGGTCGGCCGTGCCGCTGTCCCAAACCGCGCGCCAATCGCCGGCCGAAACCTCGATCATCCGCGGATACGAATTGTGAACGCCGGCATCGAAGAACGTGCGCTGTGCGCTCCAAGGGCCGCCAGGGTGCTGGACTTTGTACCGCAGTGCCATGCGGCTCCAGGCCGGACCGTCGCTGTACACATAGGCGTAGATGCCTTGGGCCGACCGGCCGAAAAACGGCTTCGAGTTGCTGTTCCAGAGGTCCGGCTCCGGCCGGGCCGGACTCCAGGTGCGGCCGCCGTCGGCGCTGGTGCTGGAATAAGCCCGCGGCGGGTCGGTCGCTTGCGATTCTTTTTCATAGTTGGCGCTGCGCATCACGATTTTCAGTTCGCCCTCGCGCTCGCCCGGAGCGATCTCGCCTTCCTGCAGAAACACGCGGCCGCCGGCGGACTGCGGAATGAAGCCGGCCAGCCGCCATTCCAGCAAGCTGCTGCTGATGAGCACAAAATGCTCGCGCGTGCCCAGCGGATCGTTGCGGCGCGTGTTGCGATGCGCCGGCAGCAGGTAGCGCGGGTGACCGCCATCCTGCACCCGCTGCACGCTCCCGCCCAGAATCAGCGGTCCGGTGTAATCCATCGACTGCTCGACCGGCGTCCACGATCGGCCGCCATCGGCGCTATAGGCGGAGGTCAGTTGCGAGTCTTCGCTATGCCTCGAATTGATCGGGCAGCGCATGGCGAAGCACCACAGCACGTCCTGCCCGGGCGGCTTGTAAAGAATGGGATTCGCATACCCGAACTGGATCGCACCATGACGCTCGCGATGATCGAACACCGTGGCCGGCTCGCTCCACCGGTCGCCGTCGTCGCGTGACACGCTGGCGTAGATATCGCCCATGTCCGTCTTGCCGGGGATTCCCGCCCCGTAAACCACGACCAACTCTTTCGCCTTCCACGCGGCGATCGCCGGCTCCCAGACCAGTGCCGCCCCTGGATGCTGCTCCACCCGGCGCACGACGCGCACCTGGGCCACGTCGCCTTGATATTCTTCGGCCGATAGAAACCGGCCGTGGGTCAAGCAAACGAGACATACGAGCGCGCAGAGGAGCATTTTCATCGCAAGGGCAAGAATCTTGTGGGGGCAGGGCGGCGGGGTGGGAGTGGACTGAAGCATCGTAGGTTCGCGCGCAGCACAATACAAGCTGTTCGAACCGTCGCCGCTAGCGAGCATCGTCAAAGGCAAAGCTGAACAATTGGGCCTTTTTCAATTCGAAGCTCAGCACGACCGGCTGTCCGGCCCAGCGGGCGACGTCGGCGGCAGAATTCCATTGGACCGTGTGCCGCAGGTGGTCGCCGGAGATGGGCTGCGAGCGGGCCAGGCACTGGCCATGCAGATCGAAGAGGCTGACTGCGACGCTGCCGCCATCGGCAGTTGAGGCGTTGAGCACCAGCCGGCTGCCGCGGTACTGGATCGGGACGGTGGTCAGCCGGCCGCCTTCGGCTGGGCCATCGGCCGAGACGAATCGGTCGAGCTTCCAACTCACGAGTCCGATGCTGCTCGTGTAGCGCGTGCCGCGGCCGGTTCCCGCGGCGCGGTACAGGCAGGGATTGCCGTGCGTGTAATTGGCGCCGCCGTAGTACAGCCGGATTTCATCCCCCACGCGCAGCGCCTCGGAACTGCTGACCAGAAAGCCGCAATCCCACTCACCCGGCTTGCCCAGCGGCACGATCGGCTGGCGCAGCGGCCGATCCCAAACTTCCAAGTCGCGCGAGACGGCCAGTTGCAGTTCGCACACGCCGTCGTGGTTGCCATAGCGGCCGCTGTTGTTAATGGTGAACACCCACGGAAAGGCGACGACGCAGCTTGGGTGTTGATACACGCCCACGCCGTAAAATTCCGTGCGCAGCAGCGCCGGATCGTCCGGCCGGTCCAGCAGCGATCGCGACGCTTCGATGCGTGCCAGCGAGCCGGCGTCGTCGCGCACGTCGGGCCGAAAGATATAACGCGGCTCGCTCCAATGCGCAAAGTCCGGACTCGTCGACATCCCGAAACAACGCCGCACCTCGCCACGCACGCTCGTCGACAACTTGGGCAGCGCCACCCACTGGCTCGTCCGCCGATCGAACCAGGCCGTGATCACGTCGTTGGAGCGGCAGATCGGGGCCGTGCTGGTCCGCGTCCAGTGCAGTCCGTCGGGCGAAACGTACGTGTGCGGTCCGCCGGCCGGCTTGGGCAGATGGATGCAGCACACCATCTTATAGCGCCGGGCCGGATTGGGCTC
>DATCFX010000768.1:0-3525 GCA_036509275.1 Pirellulales bacterium
GTTTGGCCGGCGGCACGTCGGGCGGAAATTGCTGGTGCAATTGCGCCACTGCCTGGCGGAGTGCCGCGGGGTCGGGTGGCGAGTCGATCACATTGTGCAACTCGGCCGGATCGCGGGGATGGTCGTAGCACTCGCGCCCCAAGAGCTTGCCGGTAGACCACGCACGCCATTCGGTGTAGCGCACACGCGCAGTGCGCACGCTGTAGCCCATCGCCTCCGGCACGCCGGCCGGCGTGCGGTCGTAGTAAGCCGGCCGCGGATGCTCGGTGAAGGCGGCCGACTGCACGCTTGCCCGGGGATCGGCCAGCACGGGCACGAGGCTCTTGCCCTCCAGCCCGGCGGCCGGCGGCAGCCCGCACATTTCGAGCAGCGTGGGATACAGGTCGAGCGATTCGGCCAGCGCATCGGTTTGCTGGCCCGCGCGATGGTCGCCGGGCAGGGCGATGATCAGCGGCACGTGGGAATCCAGCTCGAAGTTCGAGGTCTTGCCCCAGAGCGTGTGCTCGCCCAGGTGATAGCCATGATCGGAGAGAAACACGATCACGGTCGAAGCCGTCAGCTTGTCGCGCTCGAGCGCCCCGAGCACCTTGCCCACCTGGGCATCCATGTAACTGATGTTGGCGAAGTAGCCGTGGCGCATTTCGGCGGCCTCGGCGCTGGTGAAGTCGTGCTGGTGCGGCGGAATTCCACGCAGCTCGCGGCTGTCGTGAAAGGCGATGTCCGGCGCCGCGGTCGGCCGGCGGTCGTCCAGCGGCGGCAGTCGGCCGCGATCGTAGAGGTCCCAGTAGGCTTGCGGCGCATTGAACGGCGCATGCGGTTTCCAGAAGCCCACGGCCAGGAAAAACGGCTTGTCTTTGATCTCGTCCAGCACGCGTACGGCTTCGTCGGCCACGCGGCCGTCGTAATAAGCTTCGTCCGGCACGGCGCAACGCCGGCAGTGGGGAGCGGTGGCCAGGTTTTCCGGCGGCGGCCCGCTCACCAGCGGCCGATCGTCGCCGTGATTCGCATAGTACAAAAACTCCGGCGCGCTCCACGAGCGGTGGTCCCCCTTTTCCTGTGTGTGCCAGTTATGAAAAATCTTGCCCACGTCGCGGGTCACGTAGCCCTGCCGTTTGAAGTATTCGGGCAGCGTCACCACCTCGGGCCGCAGTTGGCGAAAGTGCAGGCTATTGCACCACAGGTGCAGCGTGTCGGGCCGCAGGCCGGACAACAGCGACGACCGCGACGGATTGCACAGCGCCTGCTGGCAATAGGCCGCACGAAACAGCGTGCCGCGGCTGGCCAGCCGGTCGAGATTCGGCGTCTTGGCCGGCGAGCCATAGCAACCCAACTCGCAGCGCAAATCGTCGGCCATGATGAGCACGACGTTGGGGCGACGTACGGGTTCGGCACTTTGGCCCGAGTTTTCGGCCAAGATCGCCAGTGCCGCCGGGCCTGAAACAAGGATTAGCGCAGCTATGCTGTGCAGTAAATGACCTGGTAAATTTGGGAGGAAGGGTAATCGTCCCCCGCGTGACATCGGAAACATGATGAACCTCTTCCGCAATAGCTTGCGACGTCCGTAAGGATCGACCGAAAAATAACTTCCGTTTTTGCCGGCCCCTCACCCTGCCCTCTCCCGCAAGGGGAGAGCGGTTGCGGAGAAGTTATTCTTCGGTCGATCCGTAAGCAGCTTTGCAGGCTGCGCAGGAATCGCCTGGCAAGAACCGATCAGCAATGAACGATCCTCGCAATATCGGGTCTGAGTCTACGCGGGTCAACTTTTCGATCGAGGAAGTTTTAATCGAATGGAGGCTAATCGGAGCCGCCACTTTTAATTCGACACTGGGGTCGAACGACCTGGAATTGTCGCACGCCGGCGGCCGTGATGCGCGTGCCTTTCACATCCAAGTCGCTTAAGTTTTGGAGGCCCTCAAGGCCCTCGAGGCCGGCCTCGGTGAGTTGGGTATTGCGCAGCCCCAAGGTCGTGAGGTTTCGGAGCCACATCAGGTGCCTGGTGCCCAGGTCCGTGACCTGCGTATTGTTGAGGAACAGCAGCTTGAGGCTCTTGCGACTGCGAAGATGGAACAAGCCTCGATCGGTAATCTTCGTGTCATACAGGCCCAGCTCGGCCAGTTCGGTGAGTGCTTCGAGTTGTTCCAGCCCCGCGTCGGTGATTTGTGTCTCGCCCAGGTCAAGCGCCTCCAGTTGCTCGAGGCTGGCCAGGTGGACGAGCCCGGCATCGGTGACCTGCGTCTGACTCAAGCTGAGTCGGCGGAGCAAGGCCTTGTCCGCCAGTAGCGCGAGCCCGGCGTCCGTGATGTGCGTGCCGCCGACGTTGAGATTGACCAGCCTGGTCATTTTCCGCAGGTGTTCCAGTCCGCCGTCGGCCAGCGCCGTGTGGTCGACGTCGAGCGTTTGCAGTCTGCACAGATCCCCAATCGCTGCCATGTCGGCGCTTTCGAATTGCTCGTTGTGCGCTAGATCGACCTTGGAAACGCTAAACGGCATCGGCGGAAGTCGTGCGAGCTGGTCGACATCCAGCGGCGTTCCGTCCTTCAGCAGCACGAGCGAGCCGCCGATGCGCAGCACGAACTCGGCCGCGCGACGACGAGGCGAATTCTCAGTCGTCGCGACAAACTCGCGCGGCTCGGCTTCGACTGCCGCAGCGGAGTTGGTCGGCGCTGCCGGCTGGGGCCTTTTGTCTCCACGGGCGCCATGTATTCGGCAGTGCCCATGACTGCCGAGGGTGCCGTCAGTTCGCCAGGCAGCGGATCCGCATGAAACAAGGCCAATCCCAAGTCGAGCAGCTTGACCTGGCCGGTTCGGGAGAGCATCAGGTTTGATGGTTTGATGTCGCGATGCACCAGGCGGTGCTCGTGGGCGTGTTGCAACCCGCAAGCCGCTTGCCGAATCAGCTCGCAGGCGTCGGGTATCGCCATCGGGCCGACGCGCCGAGATAATACTGAAAGGTCGGCGCCGTCGATGTATTCCATGGCTAGAAACCACACTCCGTCGGCTTGGCCGGCGTCGCGGGCACCGACGATATTGGGGTGTTCGAGCCGACCGACGGCCCGCATTTCGCGTTGAAAGCGGGAGACCGCCTGCTGACCTCCGAGCCGCGCCGCGCCGATCAGCTTGAGCGCGACAATCTTGTCCAGGTGTCGATGCCTGGCCTTGAAAACCGTGCCCATGCCTCCCGCACCCAACCGGCTCAACAACTCGTAGTCCCCCACGCGCCCCAGATCGGCTCCGGACTTATAGCCGGGCCAGGGAGCGGAAGCCGCAGCGACGGGGTCAGACCCGCCAACCAACTGGGCGACCGACTCGATCACCCGTTGGGAATCGGCCGCGGAAAACGGTTCGGCTGTGGCCGGCTCTCGCAAGGCAGCCAACACCGCGTCGGCGGTAACCGTTCACGGGTTTCGAACTGATCTTGGCTTTTTTTCGGGGACGGGTTAGCGTTTTGGCCGTCATGGCCAAGCAAATGCTCACCACATGTCCGAGATGCGCCGAGTTGGAAGCCCGCCTGGCGGAACTCGAAGC
>DATCFX010000769.1:0-7277 GCA_036509275.1 Pirellulales bacterium
TCTCGGGCAATGTCGCGGTGATGGTTCGCTACCAAGCCAAGGTGGCAGTTTACAGCGGCTCGATCCCGCTGGGCGCCCCGGTCGAGCAGATGCCCGCGGAGCGGAACTTCGTCGACAAGTTCGTGTTCGCAAACTTGAAGGCCATCGGGGTGCCGCCCTCGCCGGTCTGTGACGACGCGACGTTTCTTCGCCGGGTCACGCTGGATATCGGCGGCCGCCTGCCGACGGAGCAAGAGGTAGCAGAGTTTCTCGCCAGCCAGGATCAGGACAAGCGCGACCGGGTGATCGACGCGCTGCTGCGAAGTCCGGATTACGCGGACTTTTTTGCGAACAAGTGGTCGACGCTCTTGAAGAATCGGCGCGACGACGCCGGCGATATCGTGTCGAACTTCGCCTTCCACGCCTGGGTGCGCGACAGCCTACTGGCCAACAAGCCTTACGATCAGTTCGTCCGCGAGTTGCTGGCTGCCACCGGAACGGTGATCGCCAATCCGCCGGTCGCCTGGTACAAGCGCGTGAAGGAGCCGAAGCAACAGCTCGAAGACGTGGCCCAACTCTTCTTGGGCGTTCGTATGCAATGCGCCCAGTGCCATCATCATCCGTTCGAGCGCTGGAGCCAGGACGACTACTACGCCCTGTCGGCGTTCTTCAGCCAGGTGGGCCGAAAACCGTCGTCGAAACGCGGCGAGGATCTGATTTTTCATAAGCGCGGGATCGCGGTAGCGACCAATATCAAGACGCGCTTACCGCTCAAGCCGGCCGCGCTGGGCGACGCGATGCCCAACATCGCGGCCGGAGAGGACCCGCGCCTGCGGCTGGCCGACTGGATGAGTTCCAAAACGAACCCGTTCTTCGCCAAGGCGCTGGTGAACCGCTACTGGAAGCACTTTTTCCAGCGGGGGCTGGTCGAACCGGAGGACGATCTCCGCGACACGAACCCGCCGACCAATCCTGCGCTGCTGGCGGCCCTGGAGCAGCACTTTATCTCCAGCGGCTTCGATCTGAAGGACCTGGTGCGCGTCATCACGCGCTCGCAAGCCTACCAGTTGAGCGAAATCCCCAACCAATACAACCTCGCGGATCGGCAGAACTACTCGCGCTACTACCCGCGTCGGCTGCAGGCCGAGGTGCTGCTGGACGCGATCGATCGGCTTGCGGGCACCCAGACCGATTTCGCCAATCTGCCGCCGGGCACGCGGGCGGTCGCGCTGCCGGACAATAGCTACAATAAGTCTTCGATGTTTCTCCGGGTTTTCGGCCGGCCGGAGGGTGCGAGCGTCTGCGAATGCGAACGCGTGCAATCGTCGAGTCTCGCGCAGAGCCTGCACCTGATCAATGCGGTCGATCTGAAGGCGAAGCTCGCCAGCCCCACCGGCCGCGCCGCACGGCTGGCAAAAGAAGACCAGCCGGCCGCGGACAAGATCCGCGAACTGTACCTGGTGGCCTTCGCGCGCGGGCCGCGGCCGGACGAGTTGAAAACCGCCACGGATTATCTCGCCGAAGCGCGCACGGATGCCAGCGGCAAGCCGATCGCCGCCCTGACGTCCCGCCGCGAGAATTTTCAGGATCTCGTCTGGGCGTTGATCAATACCAAGGAATTCCTCTTCAACCATTAGTCGCATGGTGACCGCCGTGATGCACTGCACGCCTTGTTCGAGTTGCCGAAGCGGGATCGTCCGCACGCTGGTTTTTGCGGCGTCGGGCTGCCTGGCACTGACGTTGCCGGCGCCCGTGTCGCTGGCCCAGTCGGTCGGGCTGCCTGCTCCGCGGCTGCTGACAACCATGCCCATGGGCGGACAGGCCGGCTCGCAGGTCGAGATCACGATCAGCGGCGACAATCTCGAGGATGCCGATGCATTGGCCTTTTCCGATCGCCGGATCACCGCGACGCACAAGCTCAACGCCGCCGGAAAGCCCGACCCGAACCGATACCTCGTCAAGATTGCCGCCGATTGCCCGGCCGGCGTGTACGAAGCCCGGGTGATGACCCGGCTGGGCCTTTCCTCCTCGCGGGTGTTTTCCGTCAGCGCGCTGCCGGAAGTCACGCGGGCGAAGCCGAACACGTCGCTGGCTAGCGCGATGGAATTGAAGGTGAACTCGCTGGCCAATGCAGTGATCACGGCGAAGGCCGTCGATCATTACTGCTTCGCCGGCCGCAACGGTCAGCGCGTGATCGTGGATTGTGCTGCCCGGGGAATCGACTCCAAACTGGACGCGGTGGTGATCATTGCCGACGCGGCGGGCCAGGACCTGCTGGTCGAGCGCCGCGGCGGCGTGCTGGACTTTACGGTGCCGGCCGACGGCAAATACGTGATCAAAGTCCACGAGCTGACCTTCAAAGGCGGCTCCGCGTATTTCTATCGCCTGGCCGTGCGGGAGTTGCCGGCCGGCGCGCCGCTGGCACGGCTGCCGTCGACCCGCCAGGTCTGTTCCTTCTCGTGGCCGCCGACTGGTTTGCCGGAGCAGAGCCGGACCGCGGAGATCGAGCCGAACAACGATTCCGCCCGGGCGCAAAAGATTTCGCTGCCCTGCGACATTTCGGGCAGCTTCTTTCCGGCAGCGGACGTGGACCTGTTTCAGTTCGCGGCCAAAAAGGGCGACGTCTGGTGGGTCGAAGTGGCATCGCAGCGATTGGGCCGCCCGACCGACCCGGCGATCCTCGTCCAGCAGGTTGCCGGCTCGGGCGGCGCGGAGAAGCTGACCGACGTGGCGGAGCTGAGCGACATTCCCAGCCCGGTGAAGCTCTCGAGCAACGGCTATGCCTACGACGGCCCGCCGTATGATGCCGGCTCGTCGGATATTCTGGGGAAGCTCGCAATCCCGCAAGACGGCGTGTACCGCTTGCAACTGTCCGATCTGTTCGGCGGCACGCGCAACGATCCGCGCAATGTCTATCGCCTGGTGATCCGCAAGGCGGCTCCCGACTTCGCGCTAGTGGCTTGGGCACTGCACATGGAACTGCGCAACGGCGATCGCAACGCGCTGTCCAAGCCGATCGCCTTGCGCGGCGGAGCCACCATGGCGCTGGAAGTGGTGGCGGTGCGGCGCGACGGCTTCAACGGTGAAATCGAACTACTGATGGACGATTTGCCGCCAGGCGTGACGGCGCGTGGCTTGAAGATTCCGGCGGGCAAGTCGCGCGGCATCATGCTTGTGACCGCCGACCAGAAGGCCCCGCGATCACTGGCCGCGGCCCGCTTCAGTGGCCGCGCACAGATCGACGGCGCCACGGTGACCCGCCCCTGCCGGCTGGCTTCGATGGCCTGGCCGATCACCGACGCCTGGGGCGAGGTTCCCTGCCCGCGTTTGCTGGCCGACGTGCCGGTGTCGGTCAGCGGTTTCGAACTCGCTCCGCTAACGATCGCCGCCAAAGGCAGTGCCGTGTGGGAAGCGACGGTCGGCCAGACGCTCACGATCCCGCTTACACAGACCCGCCGCAGCGAGTTTTCCGGAGCCACGCTGAAGCTGAAGACTTTTGGCGAAGGCTTCGAACGAGCGCCGAGCTTCGATGTCTCGCTGAATGCGGACAGTTCGCAGGCGGTTTTGGACCTGGCCAAGTTGAAAACGCCGCCGGGAGAGTATGTAATCAGTTTTTGCGGCGGTGCGGTGGCGAAGTACCCGGGCCAAACGAAAGCCGCCAAAACGAAGGATATTGTCGATATCGTTGTTTCCGAACCGATTGCCATTCGCGTAAAGCCGGCGGAAAAAAAATGAGCACATCCCGCAAAGTCTTATCGACCGCCGCTTGTCCAGGACCCAGCGCTGCCAAGGCCGGCAACCGGCGCAGCTTCTTGCAGACCGGCCTGGCCGGTTTTGCGACGTTGAGCCTGCCGGGAATTCTGAAGCTGCGCGCGGCCAGTCCGCTGTACGCCGCCGACACGGCCGGGGCCAGCCGCGCAAAGACCGCCGTGATCATGGTCTGGCAGCCGGGCGGATTGTCGCACATCGATTCCTACGATCCCAAGCCGGGCGCCGCCAGCGAGTATCGCGGCCCGTTCGACACGATCGCCACCCAGGTGCCGGGCCTGCGCTTCACGGAGTTACTGCCGCGGCAGGCCAAGATTGCCGATCGTTTCACGGTGCTGCGATCGATGCACCAATCAGCGGGCGGCCATCCGGCCGGTTCGATGCAGTTGCTCTCGGGCGACCCCGACACGCGCGACAAGCCCGAGCCGCGCTACCCGGACTGGATGTCGGTAACCAACTACCTGCGCTCGCGCGGCGCCCCGCGTCGCAATCCGCTGCCGGCCTACGTGGGGATCAATCCTCCCCGCGAGTACAACGGGCCGGCGTATCTCGGTGATGCCTATTCGCCGTTCGCAGTGACGGGCGATCCGAACCTGCCGACTTTTTCCGTGCCCAATATCGGTCTCTCGGATCCCGGCGAGATCAAGCGTTTGGACCGGCGCTCGGCGCTCAGGCGCAATCTCGATACGCTCGAGCGCGCTTTCGATCAGCAAGGCGAACTGGCGGCGCTCGATGAATTCGAGACGCAGGCGATGACGCTCCTGACCAATCCGAAGACCAAGGAAGCTTTCGACCTGAGCCGCGAAGACAAGCGCACCCGCGATCGCTACGGGCGAAATGCGTGGGGCCAGCAACTCTTGCTGGCGCGGCGCCTGGTGGAAGCCGGCGTGGAAGTCCTGACCACCAGCCTGAGCGGCCCGCTGTGCGGGCGCGTGAACAACTGGGACGACCACGCGGTCAACCACAATGTGTTCCAGGCCATGCAATTCCGCGCGGAAGTCTACGACCAGGCAGTCTCGGCGCTGATCGAGGATATCTACGAGCGCGGCCTGGACAAGCGCGTGCTGGTCGTCGTGACCGGCGAATTCGGCCGCACGCCCAAGATCAGCTATGCGGCCAGCACCGGCGGCGGCAATGCCAGTGCGGCGGCCGGCACGATGCAGCCCGGCCGCGATCATTGGCCGCGCGCGTTTTCGAACATCTGGGCCGGCGGCGGCATTCAGCACGGCCGCTTCATCGGCGCCACCGACAAGCGGGGAGAGGATGCCATCGAGCGCATCTGCGGCCCGGGCGATTTTCTGGCGACGATCTACCATCACCTGGGCATCGATGCCTCGAAGACGATGATTCGGGACTTCAACGGGCGCCCCACGCCGATCGTCGATCACGGCAAACCGATCCCGGAGTTGATTGCTTAAGGATCGCCCGACGCGGGTTAGCGCTGCACTCGTGCCGAGCCTCCCTTGGCCAGCGCTTCCACTTCGTCGAGCCTGGCCATCGTGACGTCGCCGGGGAAGGTGGTTAGCAAGGCCCCGTGCGCCCACCCTAGCCGCAGCGCTTCTTCGGGACTTCGGCCCGCCATCAGGCCATAAATCAAGCCGGCCGCGAAGCCATCGCCGCCGCCGATGCGGTCCAAGACGTCGAGCTGCATGGTCGGGCTCACGTAGCGCTGGCCGTCGAGCCAGAGCACGGCCGCCCAGTCGTGGCGGTTCGTCGAATGCACTTCCCGCAACGTCGTGGCCACCAGCTTGATGTTCGGAAACTGCTCGACGACCTGCTCGATCGACTTGAAGAAGACCTCGGGATCGAGTTTCGACTTGCCGGCCACGTCGGGTCCCGAGATGCCGAGCCCCTTTTGCAGATCCTCTTCGTTGCCGATCAAGGCATCGACGTTGCCGACGATGCGGCGAATGACCTGGTTGGCCCGCTGGGTGCCGCCGACCGAGGCCCACAGCTTGGCGCGGTAATTCAGGTCGAAGGAATTGATCGCGCCGGCCGCCTTCGCGGCTTGCATGCCTTCGATGATCAGCTCCGACGTCGTCTCGGACAAGGCGGCGAAGATGCCGCCGGAATGGAACCAGCGCACGCCGGCCGCGTGCATCTGGCCCCAATCGAAGTCGCCCGGCTTGAGCAGGGCTCCGGCCTCGTTGGCCCGGTTGTAAAACACGACCGGCGGCCGCACTCCCTGCCCGCGGTCGCTATAAACCGTGGCGAGATTCGGGCCGCGCACGCCGTCGTGCTGAAACCGCTTGAAGAAGGGTGCGACGCCCGTCTCGCGCATTCGGGTTTCGACCAGTTCGCCGATCGGGTAATCCACCATCGCGGTGGCAATGCCCGTCTTCAGGCCGAAGCAGTCGGAAAGATTGGCCGCGACGTTATATTCGCCGCCCGACACGTGAATCTCGACGGAGCGCGCCTTCCGGAACGGGATGATGCCCGGGTCGAGCCGATGAACCAACGCGCCCAGCGACAAAAAGTCCAAAGCGCAGGTGTCTTTCCGAATTGCGAAATTAGCCATCTCTCCTCCAGTTGGTCACGGCCGTAAGGGGATGGGCTACGGAAAACCCGCCCAGATCGCCCACTATAATCGCTTTGTCGACGGCGGTCCCTAGCCGGACGGTCGAAAAACTCGCTTCCTGCCTTACGGCTTCGTGCCGACGGGCAGCGGAACCTGGGAACCGCCCGATAGATACGCCACGAGGTTGCGGATCTGCGGCTGCGAAAGACCGTTGAGCAGACCGTCGGGCATGAGCGACAGATTTTGCGGCGTGATTTCCTCGATGTCGCTGCGCGCCAGTGCCAGCCGCTCGGTCGCCGTCTGCACCGTCAACGTGCGTGGATTGCTCTGGAGCACGACGCCGGTCAGCACGCGGCCGTCGGCCAGCAGGATGATCGAGGTCCGAAAGTTCGCCGCCACGGCTGCGCTGGGGTCCAGGACGTTCTCGAGCAGATAATCGAGATTGGCCCGGTTGCCGCCGGTCAGATCGGGCCCGATCACGCCGCCGGCGCCGAACAGGGTGTGGCAGTTAGCGCATTTCTGCTGAAACAGCGCGCGGCCGGCGGCACGGTCGCCGGCCTTCAGTGCGGTTGACGAAAGCTGCGATTTGATCTCGTGCATTTGCCGCAGCTTTTCGTCCGGCGTGCGGCGAATCTGTCCCCAATGCTGCTTCAGTGCGGCGTCGATCGTCGCGTCGCCCAGGCTGAACAACTGCCGGGCCTGGAAAGCCGAAATGTCGCTGGGCCGAATCTTGCCCGCGGCCAATGCGGCGACCAACACCCGAGCGTACGCGACTCGCGAGCTGAGCGTGTTGATCGCTTGTTCGCGGGCTTGCGGGTAAAGCCGCGGATACAGCGCGAGCAGGCGCTTGATCGCGTCGGGCTGATCGTAGAAGGCCAGCCCGCGGATGGCTTCGTTCACTAGCACGCGATCGTCGAGCAGTTTGACCAGCAGCGGCGCAATCTCCTTCGATCGCGCATCGACGAGCACGTGCAGCGCGTTGCGGCGGGCGGCTGGGTCGGCCTCGACGTTC
>DATCFX010000770.1:0-7352 GCA_036509275.1 Pirellulales bacterium
CGGCAGCCATACCGCTGGGCCAAGGCTTCGCTCATGGCCTGCGAGGCACTCGTGCGATGCACCGCTGCGCGCAGCAATCGCGATTCCAACTGCTGCAGCAATCGCCGCGGCCGGTTGAGCCAAGCCTCCGGGGGCAGATCCTCGGAATACCAATCTTCGAAATCCACTCCGACTCGAAAACCTTCATCCAGCAGCCGCCCGGCCGCCCACATGCCCTGCTCCACGTGCGCAATGTAAAGATCCGCGTGCAGTTTCCGGGCGCGCTTCCAAAGCCTGGTGACGGCATAGCCCAATTGCCACCGGCTTTCTTGGCCCAGCGTTTGAAAGGCCATCCGTGCCAGCCGCGATAGCACCCTGGCCCGCCAACGCTGGAATCGTCTTGCCAGGTGCGGGGTGGTGAAATCCAGCACCGGCTCATATATCCAGTTTCGCTGGCGCATGAGTTCCACGTCGCGACGACTGAGCTCTGCGTCCACGCGAATCCCCAGGACCCGAACACGGTAACCGGCCGCGTCCAGTGCATCGGCCTCTTTGAGCACGCGGGGATTGTGGCATAAGTGCAGGCCCGACACGATGACCACCAGCGCAGGTGG
This sequence comes from Pirellulales bacterium, assembly GCA_036509275.1. GTDB lineage: Bacteria > Planctomycetota > Planctomycetia > Pirellulales > PNKZ01 > DATATB01. The sequence goes on from DATCFX010000770.1 coordinate 594, forward strand.
GGTCGCCTCCGGCGGGCAGGCCCGACGTTCAATGAGCGGCGATTTCATCGGCACTGGCGCCACAGCACGCGCTTCAGGCGCACTCGCGGCAAATTTCAAGAAAATGGCGGGCCGCCATTTCCAACGTCAGGTTTTCGAGGATGTACTGGCGGGGCTGAAATTGCCCAGCCGAAAGGCGGTCGAGAAATTCCGTCAGCCGGTCAGGAAAATCCGACGCGGATTGAAAACGCACGCCACAGCGATCATCGAAGAATGGAACACTTGTGGCCGGAATGACCGGCTGGCCCCAACTGAACCGCTGTGGGTCGAGGCAAAAGCCTTGATCCCAGGCGAGCACGGGCACATCGCTGGATAGGCACTCCTGATACGCAAAACCCTGGCTCTCGTTCTCGCAAAGGAACAGCATCGCCCGACTGCGCGCGAGCAGCGACTGATACTTGAAATCACCGTCACGCCCGTAATGGAGGTAACGGATGGTGGCCGTCGTCAGGCCTCGTTGCGCCAGACAGGCCTCGATCGGCCCGATCAGCTCTCGTTCAGACTGTTCACGATTCCAGCGCACTTTGTCATAGATGAGCAGATCGATATCCTTGTGTACGCCAGGTTCGGGCCTCCAGCGATCGGTCTCGATTCCTACAGGCCAAATCCGGCAGCGGTCTCCGAAAAATGGGCGATAAATGTCATTGGCCCATGTCGAATGCTGCAGGTAAGCAACCACCGGAAACTCATTGCACAACTCAGGCCATTCGCTGGGATGCGTCATCAGCCCGATTCCCGCCACGATCGGATTAGGCCGGTCGTACCCCACCAGGCAGTCTCGGTCTCGGCCCAGGATGCCAACGCGATCGCCAGGCCCAATACGATCAAACGGAAGATTGACGTGATAGGATTCGCCCAGGCGGTCGAGTCCCTTGCACAAATTGAGGAAAACTTTTTCGACTCCCCCGGGCTGTTGACGACCACGCAACACGCGACGTACAGCCGGCCGGATGAACCGATCGCCGGGAAACCAACGATTCTGTTCGGGCGGCTTAATGTAATATAGGCAAAGGCGATTCATATTATCCCCAGGGCCGAGCGGATGTGTTGGATGCTTTTGCCCACCGTATGATCACTGAGGGCCCGGCGTTGCCCTTGTCGACGCAATTGCCGGCGTTTTGCCGGGTCGGCGCTGAGCCGCTCAATTTTCTCCACCAACTCGCCGGCAGTCTCGTACACTTCAATCTCCTGCCCCAGGTCATAGAGTAGGTCCAGGCCTGGAGCGTTTTCGGTCAGGTAGCAGGCTCCCATCATGGGCGCTTCGAGATCGCGCAATCGCGAATACTTGTGAGGGCGGTTGAACGCATAGCGGAGGCTCGGATAGCGATTGATTCCTAGCGTGATCCGGCTCTGCTGCGTGACGCGGGCATAATCATCGCCGGAGACCGGCTGTTCGCGGATGTGCCCCGCAAAGCAGTCGGACGAGACGCGGCGGCGAAACTTCGAGATCACTTTGCGCGACAGTGCGCGCAGTCCGTGCCGCCGGGTAAAGCTCAACTGATTTCGTAGCGTATGCGTGGACGGGGTGCCCCTTCTGGCCGGCTGGGCACCCCAGCCCCGCCCACGAATCTCGATCCGCGCTCCCAACCGCAGCGCCTCGCACAGCAGCGCCTCGCGCTGTTCGTCGACCGAGCCGATGAACGTGACACCGAAATTCTCTGGATGATCGCACGTGCGTTGGGCCGGCGGCACCCACGCGGGCATGGGGGCATGGACGTACGGCAGCCCAGCGCGGTGGTACATGCCCAGGGCCTCGAATTCCGGCACCCAATGCAAATCGAACGGCCGATATTCCTCGGGCACGTCGGTGAACTCGCGCACGTTGTCGCAAAAGAAATTGACGCACGGAATACCCCAGTCGCGAATCTGCCCAATGGCCGCGGTATCCACCTGATTGGGATAGAGATAGGCGAGCAACAGGTCGATCGGCTGCCGCCGTCGCAGTTCGGCGAGTTCATTCAGCGTCCGCTCCCAAGTCCGCGAGCGCCACTGCTCGCCAGCGGCTCGATCGGGAAAGGTCAAACCCTCGGCCCAATCCACCTGGCCTGCCTCGGCCCAGGCGTGGCCTGCCTCGGTTAAGGCGTTCTTGAAATATGTTTCCCAAAAGCTATAGGCGGGCACGGCATGCGGACGCAGCGCCTGCTGGCAGATCAGGAATATTCGCAACGGCTTCATGGGGCCGGCAGCCAGCGTTCGCCAGCGGGCTCTTCGGAGAACAGGTTAAGCATGGGGCTCGCGTTTTTCGCACCACCAATGTTCCTCGTGGTCTACGGCGAGGACACGCGTTGAGTATCCCGCCGCCTCCAGGTAGCGGCGCACGTCGCAGACCGTATGGCCGTACTGGCCCAGCGTCGGAGGATGGACGGACAGCAGGATCGCCGGCGAGCGCTCGGTCAGGCAGCGGCGGGCACCTTCGAGCACCAGTAGCTCAGCGCCCTCGACGTCGCATTTCAACAGCAGCGGGCCGTCTTTCAGTGCGTTGCTCGCCGGCGCGCACAACAGGCCGTCGATGCTATAGGTCGGGATCGAAGCCGGGCGGTCATGGTCGGATAAACAGATGTAGCGCGTCGCTCCCGCGGCGCCGCCGCCCTCAAGTCGCTCGTCACTCTTCGCGACCGCTTCGGCCAAGGGCAAGCCGGTCGGGTTGTCGGCGGCGATGAAACCATGAAGCGTCATCAGCCGCTTACCCGCGGCGAAGCGGCACATGCGCCGCGCCGCTTGCACGCTGTTTGCATCCGGATCGATCGCCACGACGCGTGCCTGCGGCGCGTGGAACAGCGCCGTGACGGAAAAAATCCCCACCGAACAACCGATGTCGACCACCGTGCCCCGAGGATGCCGATCGAGCCATTCAACGAGGGCCGCGATCGACTCGCGCTCGTAGCTCCACCAATCACCTCCGCAGAATTCGGCCGGCATGAGCACCTGGCATCGACCGCCTATCGTGATGCTGACGCCCTTGACGGCCAGCCGTCGAAAGCGGGCCCGCAGAGGAGCCCAAACCCACTCGGCCCGCTCCAGCAGGGGGAGGTGGCGAATTCGCTGTACGATGCGATACCAGTTCATGTTGGCCGCGGATTCAACGACGAAAGGCAAGGTCTGCCGGAGCGCTACACGCATTCACGCCTGCCGCCATCCGCTCGCCACGGCAGGCCGCATCCAGCGTCGACCAGAATGTTGCACGATTTTTTGCCACAGACAATTGCCCATCGATTAAGGCCAGATAGCGTGTACGCAGGTCGGGCCAGTCGTCGAGCTGACGCAAGGCCTGCTCGAGCACGCCGGGAAAGGCATCGGGATCCATATTATTCCAGACCACACCGATGCCGTGCTCGCGGGCAAACTGCACCGGCATGCAATCGTCGGGGCCATGGATGATGATCGGACGCGCCGCGGGCAGGAACATTCGCAGCTTGGACGGGTTCGACGTCCGTCGCAGCACTTCGTCGGGATACCAAAACGTCAAATAGTTGACGTGGCACGCGGCCAGCGCGCGGATCGCGTCGCTTTCGGACAGTCGGGGGAGAAATTGCCCGGCGCCCGGCGGCAGCAACGAGCGGACGTCTCGCGGTGTGCGATGAAGCAGAGCACGCTGTCCGTCCAGCCACGATAAAGTCAGTTCCTTAAACAGCCCTTGGCGTTGGGCGCATTGCAAGCCCTGACCAAATGCCAGCAGCGAATCATCCAGATTGCACCAGCTCCCGCTGATTCCCAATCGCAAATGCTGATCCAGCGCTGCCGGCGGCGAATCGGTCAGCGGCGCGGTGGGCGTAGGCGGCAGAACAATCGAGTCGCGGCCAAACCGGGCCCGGATGTAGTCGCGCATCTGGAAGCTCACCGTGTCAATGCTCGTCGCGCGCTGGATCAGGCGCGGCCACGCACGGTCGACCGCTCGGGCCAGAGCGTGAGGCCAGCATGAGTTGATGTGGGCGGCCGATTCGGGATCGTCGTGGATCGTCAAGTGCAACGGCACTTCGATGCGATCGAGGAGGCGATCCAGCACGCCAATTTGGGTTGTCGTCGCCACGGCCCAAAGAGCGTCCGGAGATACTTTTCGGACAATGTCCGCTAACTGGTCGGCGGACTGCTGAAGGCGCCGATCGTACATCGCTGCTTCTGCAATTCGGTACAGCCGCAGCCGAAAGGCGATCGAATTGGCGGCCCGAAACGTCCCAAATGGTTGAAAATTCCACGCCACGGGCTCGAATCGAAATGGTTGTGTCGTGATCGGTTGCTCACCGTCCGTCAGCCAAGTGATGTCGGCGGCGTGCGCGTCATCGACGAGCGTCCGGAGGAGGATGTTGCTCTGGCAATCCGCCCACGGTAGCGTGATGAGAATGCGGTGGGGTTTCGATGGCATCGTGGCGTGCGTATTCGAACTCATCTGGCTGAATTCATTTCTCGGACGGCGGAAGACTGGCCGGCCGATAGTCTGCGCGCAATGCGCTGGCCCGCGGACCCATCGCCCAGCGGTTGTTGCCATCCACGGCGCGCGGCCATTTGCCGGCGGCATCCCAGGACGATTTGCTCGGGATCGCTGCCGGCCAGCACGTTGGCTCCGACTTCGAGCGTTTCGGGCCGTTCGGTGTTCTCGCGCAGCGTGACGCACGGCACGCCCAGGATGCACGCCTCCTCTTGCACGCCGCCGCTATCGGTGAGCACCAGCCGAGCATGCGCCTCGAGTATGAGAAAATCGAGAAAGCTCACTGGCTCGCAGATGCCCAGCCCCGCGCTATCCAGGCTGAACACCTCCAGCATCTTTCGTGAGCGCGGGTGCATCGGATAGACCAGTGGCAACCCGATCTCGGCCGACGCTTTGCGCAATCCGTCCAGAATGGCCGCAAAGCGCCGCGGATGATCGACGTTTTCCGGCCGGTGGACCGTAACCAGCAGGTATCCGCCACTGGTAAGCTGCATCCGCTGGAGAATCTCGCTGCGATTTTGGGCGATGGCCAGGTTTTGCTGCACCGCATCGACAATCGTATTGCCGGTTACCAGAATGCGGCTGTCCGGAATTCCCTCGCGCCGCAGAATGTCGGCCGCGGCCGGGGTGGGCGCAAACAGCCAGTCGCTGAGCTGGTCGATGACAATGCGATTGAGTTCTTCGGGCATCCGGCGGTCGTAGCTGCGCAGTCCGGCCTCGACGTGTCCAACTGGAATGCCGAGCTTGGCGGCCGCCAGCGCGCCGGCGAGCGTCGAATTCGTGTCGCCCTGGACCACGACGGCGTCGGGGCGGTCGTCCAACAGGGCGGCTTCAATGCCCGCCAGCATCTGGCCGGTTTGCCGGCCGTGAGGTCCCGAGCCGACGTGCAGATTGTATTTGGGCGCTGGCAGCTCGAGTTGCTCGAAGAACACCTGGTCCATGCTGGGCGAGTAGTGCTGGCCGGTATGCAGAATATAGAAGGGCATGGCGCCTTGTTCACAGGCACGCATCACCGGGCTGAGCTTGATGAGTTCCGGTCGCGTGCCCACCACGATGGCTAACATTTGCTATCCGCGGCGGCATGCAGCTCGCTGAAAATGTCATCCAGCGATTTAGTGATGTTCCACTCCGGATAATGGGTCCGCGCCTTGGCCAGGTCGCTGATGTAGCAGATGTGGTCGCCTTCGCGGTTCTGTTCGAGATACTCGAATTGCATGGGCTTGCCGCTGACGGCCGCCGCACGGTCGAAGGCTTCCAGGATCGAGCAACTGTTGGCCCGTCCGCCGCCCAAGTTGTAAACCTCGCCGCAGCGCGGATGGTTGTAGAAGCAATGCATGAACCGCACGACGTCAAACGAATGAATGTTGTCGCGGACCTGTTTTCCCTTGTAGCCGTAAACGCGGTACATGCGGCCGGCGACATTGCACTTGACGAGATAGCTGAGAAAACCGTGCAGTTCGACGCCGCTATGATTGGGCCCCGTGAGGCAGCCGCCGCGCAGGCAGCAAGTGCGCATTCCGAAGTACCGGCCATATTCCTGCACGAGCACGTCGGCCGCCACCTTCGAAGCGCCGAACAAGCTGTGCTTGCTCTGGTCGATGGACATGGTCTCGTCAATGCCACTGCCCGATGCCGCGCCGGCATAATCCCAACGCGTGGGCAGTTCGACCAGCGGAATCTCATTCGGCCGGTCGCCATACACCTTGTTCGTGCTCATGTGTACGAACACGGCTTCGGGAGCCGCCTGGCGCGTGGCTTCCAGCAGGTTGAGCGTGCCGACCGCATTGGTGTCGAAATCGTCAAACGGACGCGAAGCAGCCAGATCGTGGCTGGGCTGGGCCGCGGTATGCACGATCAATGCCGGTCGCAGTTCCTGCACGCACCGCAGCATCCCCTCGCGATCGCGAATATCGAGCTCGCGATGCTGGAAACGCGCATACTTTTCCGACAGCCGCCGCTGGTTCCAACGCGTGTCGCCGGCCGGACCGAAGAAGTCTGCCCGCTGGTTGTTGTCGATGCCGTGTACGTCCCAGCCCAACTCGCAAAAGTGCGCCACGACTTCCGATCCGATCAGCCCGCTGGAGCCGGTGACCAACAATTGCAAAGACGGTTTTGACATGGCTCGGGAAGAGGGACTCGGAAAGTTCATTGAACCCCATCGAGCGTTGGCGTCGCGTCGCGGCGCACGAACAGAGCATCGGCCTGGAGCAATTCGCCTGTGCGCGATCGGAAACCGGGTTCGAGGTCGATCAGTGAAAATCCCAGGGCGTCGAACCGCTCGTACAGCGGGGCAAAAG
>DATCFX010000771.1:0-4110 GCA_036509275.1 Pirellulales bacterium
TAGCCGCTCAGCCGGTCCTGCCCATAGGGGAACATGGACACAAAGACGAACTTCAACGGCCGCTTGGCCAATTCGTCCAAAATCTGTTCGGTGGTCGCCAGTTCCAGGTCCACGCCTGGCCTCCTTCTGTTTCGGCTTGCACGGCTTCGGCTTACGCGGCGGCCGATCGCCGACCCCGCTGCAAAGCACCCACGTGATGCTTTTCTGCAGGCTGGAGGAATTGTAGACCCAAGTGGTTGAGCGGCAATCGTCGAGCGCTGGCAAAATTTGCTGTTTTTGACGGTCGACCCTGGCGCGGCGGACGAAGCCGCAGTCCCGGCCGCGTGTTTTTGTTGTGTCCCCAACCGCGCGGCCGGCGACTAACTCTCCTGCCCGGCGAACGTCCGAATGTGTCGGCACTGAGGGTTCCGGCCGGCGGCGCTGCGGGCGCCGAGGGTGCCGGTTCTGCTGCCTGCTGGCGCGGTTTTGCCGATGCGGTGGCCGAGCGCAGCCGGCAATTTCCGCAGCACCTGGCCCGCAAGCGGACGCGTTTGATGAAACCCGGGACAACGTCCGAAATCTCATCAGGACGAATCGTGCCGCGCAGTCGGCCGGTTCACGTGCGGGATGGATCGCAACCACAACGGAAAGGACTTTCCGCGACGAGAACAAGTGTTCAAAGGCGGCGGGCCCCCTCCGGGCCGAGGAAGCGATCCATGCAACACGCCAATGGTCAAGCGTCTCGCAGCGAATTGGACAAATTGCGCAAAGAGCTCCTGCGGCGGATTATCAAGAACGAAGAACAGCGCAAACAGCGGCTGCAGGTCACCGACAAGTGAAAGCCCTGCTTGGCGTCAGCATCGGCCTGCTGTTGTCGGTCGCACTGGTGCCCAGCGCCCAGGCCCAAGCGTGGCCGGACGCGTTGGCCGGCTCCCAGTGGCCCTGGTCGGCACCGCAGCAGCCGCACCCGGCCGTAGCCCGCATCACGGTGCCCCAGCGCCAGCACAACATGATGGCCTTTGGCTCCGGCACGTTGGTAGACACCAACGACAAGCTGGGCCTGGTGATCACCAATTGGCACGTCGTGGACGAGGCCGCCGGTGAAATCACGGTGGCCTTTCCCGATGGTTTTCGTTCCGGCGCCCGCGTGTTGAAGGTCGACCGCGACTGGGACCTGGCGGCGTTGGCCGTCTGGAAGCCGTCGGTCAAGCCCGTGGCGCTGTCCAGCCAGCCTCCGCGGCCGGGCGACACCCTGACCATCGCCGGCTACGGGCAGGGCCGCTATCGAGCCGCCAGCGGCCGCTGTACGCAATACGTGGCCCCCGGGCTGAATTTTCCCTACGAGATGCTCGAAGTCGCGGTCGCTGCCCGGCAGGGCGACTCCGGCGGCCCGATCTTCAATTCGTCCGGTCAATTGGCCGGTGTGCTGTTCGGCGAAGGGGGCGGCCGCACGTCGGGCGCCTACTGTCGCCGCGTCCACCAGTTCCTCTCGACCATCGCCATCCCCGTCGGCGGATTGCCGCCGGTTGCGCCCCCCGCTCTGGCCCCGCCCGCGGTCGTGGCCCCCGTGCGGCCCATCGAGCGGCCAATGACCGACCGCCCCGTTGCGGCCGCTGGGCCGCAAGAGACCTGGTCGCCCGCCGCACCCACGGCGATACCGGCCGGTGAACCGCCGGCCCCATCGCCGCCGTTGCCAGCGACCCTGTTCCCGCCGCCGCCGGTGGTGGTGCAGCCGATCGGCCTGACTCGCGACTCGAGCTCTTCGCTTCCGGCCGCCGTGCCGGCAGACCGGCCGATCGCCGACGCATCGAACCGTTTCCGCGCCACGCGGCCGCAAGTATCATCGGAACGAGCGTCCTCGGCGGCGGCCGAGAGCGATAGCGGCTGGCGCGCCTGGATCGGCAGCGATCCGCTGGAGCAGATCAAATCCGCGTTGGCTGTGGTCGGGGCGATGGCCTTGTTGTTGCACAGTCGTCGCTGGCTGCGCGGTGGATGATACAGTCCTGAGCCTGCTAACCCTTTCGCCCGACCTTTCGCATGCTGAACGTGGCGCTGGCAACCTGGCAGTGGTCCGAGCTGTGGCAATTCTGGCCCCACGTCGGCGCGGTGCTCCTGACCTTGCTCACGTTGGTCGCGTCCGCGCACGCCGTGCTCCACAAGCGCGATACTCGCGCGGCAATTGCCTGGGTGGGCGTGATTTGGCTGGCGCCCATCCTCGGCACGTTGTTGTACATCTGGCTGGGCATTAATCGCATTCGCCGGAAAGCCCGCGTACTGCGCGGCGATCAGACGTACGCGTTGCGGCGTGAGCATCAAAACGTGGCCTCGGACGAGACGATCGCCGGCGTGCTGGGTGACGACACTCACCTGCGCGAGCTGGTGCGGGTGGGGCAGAAGCTCACCGGCCGGCCGCTGCTGGCCGGAAACCAGCTCAGCCCACTGGTGGGCGGCGACCAGGCGTATCCGGTCATGCTGGCAGCCATCGAAGCGGCCCAGCAATCGATCTCGCTGTGCTCGTACATCTTCAATAACGATCCGACCGGCCGGCGTTTCGCCGATGCGCTGGCCCGCGCCGTGGGCCGCGGCGTGCAGGTCCGCGTGCTCGTCGACGATATCGGCGCCCGCTACAGCCTGCCGTCGATTATCGGATATTTGCGGGATGCGGGCGTGCCGGTGGCCCGGTTCATGCCGGCGCTGGTGCCAGTGCGGTTTGCGTATTCCAACCTCCGCAGCCACCGCAAGATCCTGGTGTGCGACGGCCGACTGGGTTTTACCGGCGGCATGAACATCCGCGAGTCGGCGGATTTCAAGGTCAAACGCGTGGCCTCGATCGCCGACGTTCACTTTCGCGTGGCCGGGCCGGTCGTGGCCCATCTGCAACAGGTTTTTGCCGACGACTGGGAGTATTCGACGGGCGAGTCGCTGACCGGCGATACCTGGTTTCCCGGGCTTGAAGCGGCCGGCGACGTGCTGGCCCGCGGCCTCAGCGACGGCCCGGACGAGGACCACGATAAGCTGCGAATGGCGCTACTGGGGGCGTTGGCCTGTGCCGAGTCGCGGGTGCAGATTATCACGCCTTATTTCCTGCCCGACGCGTCGCTGATTACGTCGCTGAACGTGGCGGCGATGCGCGGCGTGCAGGTCGATATCCTGCTGCCGCGGCACAATAACTTGTCGCTCGTGCAATGGGCATCCACGGCCCTGCTCTGGCAGGTGCTGGAATACGGCTGCCGAGTGTGGCTGGTGCCGCCGCCGTTTGAGCATACCAAGCTGATGCTGGTCGATCGCGTGTGGAGCCTGGTCGGCTCCGGCAACTGGGACCCGCGCAGCCTACGGCTGAACTTCGAGTTCAACGTCGAGTGCTACGACCGGCGGCTGGCGGAATCGCTGGGCCGCGTGCTGGACGAAAAACAATCGCGCAGCCAACTCCTGACGCCGGCCGACGTAGACAGCCGGCCGCTGCCGATTAAACTCCGCGATGGGGTTGCCAGGCTGCTGAGTCCCTACCTGTGAGTCACCGATGCGCGTGCTGTCCTACAACATCCACAAGGGCGTCGGCGGCCGCGACCGGCGCTACCGCTTGGAGCGGATCATGGATGTGATCGAGCAGGAAAATCCGGACCTGATCTGCCTGCAAGAAGTCGACCGCAACGTGTCCCGCAGCCGGTTCGACGATCAGCCGCGGCTGCTGAGCCGGCGGTTCCATGCGGTCGCCCACTTGTTTCAACTCAATGTGCGACGGCGGGCGGGCGGCTACGGCAACCTGCTGCTCTCGCGTTGGCCGATCGCGGCGCATCACCACGTCTCGCTGCGGATGCACCGGAAAAAACCGCGCGGGGCGCAACTGGCCGAAATCGACACGCCCGAGGGACTGCTGCTGTTGGTAAACTGGCACCTGGGCTTGGGCGAACGCGAGCGCCACTGGCAGGTGCGGCACTTGTTGGGGCATCATCTGTTGGCCCGCGCGTCCCAGTTGCCGGCGCTGGTCGTGGGCGATTTCAACGATTGGCGCAACACGCTGGCCACCAGGCCGTTTGCGGACCACGGCTTCGAGCACGTCACCGCTCCGCCCTCGCGCTATCGCTCGTTTCCGGCGTGGCTGGCCATCGGATCGCTCGACAAGGCCTTTCG
>DATCFX010000772.1:0-5534 GCA_036509275.1 Pirellulales bacterium
TTCCGTGGGCACGGTCGTGCGCGTGATCGTGGCCACCGAGCGCAGCGGCACCGGCGCCTTCTGGTTGGAACTGGTGATCCCGATATCCAGCATCGTGTCGATCGACTTGATGTCGTTTTCAGGATACTGCACGCCCACGAAGTACTGGTTGTGCGTGACCGGGTCGATCCAGAAGTTGTGCTTGTTGAACGAGATGCTGGAATTGCAGGCGGCCACTACGTTGCGCATCACGTCTTCTTGTGTCAGGCCCAACTCGGCGGCCTTGGCGCGGTCCACGCTGATCATGAACTCGGGGTAGTTCATGCGCTGCATGACGCGGGCATCAACCACGCCGTTAACGCGTACCACGTCCCGCTTGATGCGTTCGGCAACTTCGTCGGCCAGTTGCTGCTTTTTGCCGGTGACGCGAATGTTCAACGGCGACGACTTGCCTTCATTTAGCGCCCCGCGGACCATGCCGCCGGAGTCGAACGAGAACTCGATCTCGGAGAGCCGCGGATTGGCCGCAAAGCTCTTGCGGAGCATGGTCACGTATTCCTGCGCCGAGTGCTGGCGATGCTCGTGGAGCTGCACCTTGACCATGCCGTCCATCGGCCCGGAATTCGGCGTGTACGCGGCCGACCAGTCGGGCGTCACGCCCATCTCCGCGACGATGATTTCCAGGTCATGTTCGGGAATGATTTTGCGGATCGCGCTCTCGACCTCGGCAATGGCCTGTTCGGTCAACTCGATCCGCGTGCCGCTGGGCGCGCGAACGGCGATTTCGAAAGCGCCGGCATCGACCTCGGGGAAAAACTCGCGGCGCAGATTCGGCCCGATGACAATCAGCGCGCCGAACAACAGCGAGAAGGCAACCACCACGGTGGCCACGCGATGCCGCAATACGAAGTTCAATCCGCGCACGTACAAGGCGATGCCGCGGTCGATCAGGGCTTCCCACTTGTGGAACGCGATCGCGATCGGGTTGCGCGACACGTGGCCGTGTCCCGCTTCATGGCCGCTCAGCAGCAGCGCGCTAAACGACGGCACCAGCGACCGCGACAACAGGTAGGCCGTGATCATCGCGAAGGCCACGGCCAGGGCCATCGGACCGAACAGGAACTGGCCCATGCCGGGCATCAAGGCCAGCGGCGCGAGCACGAGGAACGTACACAACGTCGACACCAACTCGGGCATGGCCACTTCGCTGGCGCCCAAGAACGCGGCCTCTTCCGGCTGCGCGCCCAGGCCCAAATGCCGATGCGTGTTTTCCAGGCAGATGATCGCGCTATCCACCAGCGGGCCGATGGCCAGCGCCAGGCCGGCCAGCGTCATCACGTTGATCGTTTGCCCGAAAAACGACAAGCAAGCGACGGCCGCCAGCACCGACAGCGGGATCGTCGTCACGGCAATCAGCGTCATCCGCCACTGACCCAGGAAAATCAGGATCACCAGCGAGCAGAGAATGGCGCCCAGCGCGCCTTCTTGGGCCAGGGCCCAAATCGACGTGCGCACATAAACCGACTGGTCCATGACCAGGGTCAGGTCCACGTCCGACTTGCTGAGCCGTGCCTGCATGCCAGGCAGCGCCTTGCGGAGGTTGCCGACCACGGTCAACGTGCTGGCGCCCAGTTGCCGATACACGGGTACGTACACCTGCCGCCGGCCGTTGACGCGGACCACGTTGGTCTGGATGAAGGCCGAGTCGGTGGGATTGGCCACGTCGCGCATGTACGCCGCGTTGCCCTGCTCGCTACGCAGCGGGATCTCGCCCATGCTGGCGACATAGTCGAACATCGAGTTCGAGTTCACCGCATAGTCGTATTGCCCCAGCTTGACGCTACCGGTGGGCAGAAACACGTTGTAATTGTCCATCGCGTGCATGATGTCCGTCGCGGCCAGCCCGCGGGCCTGCATCTTGATGCGGTCCAGGTAGAGCATCACCGCGCGGATCTTGCCGCCGTACACGACCGGCGCCACGGCGCCCGGCTGGGCCATGATAAAGTTGCGCAGCTCGTAACGAGCCACGTCGTAGAGCACCTGTTCCGGCTCGTTTTTGCTATTGAGCGCCACCAGGCAGACGGGGACGGTGCTCGTGGGATCGAAGGGCAGCACGACCGGCGGCAGCGTTCCTGGCGGCAGATTGGGGATCGTGGCCAGCGCCAGCGAATTCACCTGCGTGAGCGCGCCGTTGGGATCGACATTGGTCTGGAAATAATTGCGGATGATGCTCGCCCCGACGATCGAGCGCGATTCCTGCCGCAACAGGCCGTTGGCCTGGCCCGTCCACCGCTCCATGCGGTTGGTGATGTCTTTTTCGATGCCCGTGGCCGGCATGCCGCCGTAGAAGGTCAGCACCTGGACGGCCGGGGCCTTGAACACCGGCAAAATGTCGATGGGTATGGTGCGGAGCGTGAGGGTGCCCAACACGATGATCGCCAGCGCCATCACGGTGACGCCGTACGGATTTTTCAATGAGCCACGGATCAGGCCGTTCATGGCGTGGGGTCTCTTTGCTTTCTCGTCACCCAGTGGACGAACGTGTCGCGGGCCGCTTGCGGACCGCCACCCCAAAGATCGGGTGGCGCGTCCCAGCTTTGCGGAGGAGAATGTTTCGCGGACACAAAAAGGAGGGAATCGAACCGTCTTTCGAAACCAGACCCGCGCCGGCGGCGGTTAAGCCGGCGACAGGCAATCAATAATTCTTCAACCTGTATGCCTAGTGCCCGGCCGCTTCCATCGCATGCGTGGCGGTGGCGATCACGCGGACGCCGTCGGCCAGGCTGCCGGGCGCACGCATGACCACTTCATCCCTGGGGATGAGCCCGCTGACAACCTCGGCCAGCGTGCCGTTGTCCGCGCCGATGACCACGGGCCGCAAACGGACCACGCCCTGCTCGACAACAAATACTTTCGCCTTGCCGTCCTGGATATCGCCCACAAAACAAGCCGAGGGGATCGTGACGCCGCCGTGCGCCGGCTCGAGTTCGATTTCGACGCGTCCGTACATGGCGTCGCGCAACAGGCCCTTGGGATTGGGTAGATCGATTTCGACCCGCATGGTGCGGGTGTCCAGGTCTTCGCTTTCGGCGATGCGGGCCACGCGACCTTTGAAGGGAATCCGCGGCAAGGCGTCAAAGCGAATCGTGGCCGGATCCCCCGGCTGCGTAAACGGCACCTCGCGGTCGGGAATTTGCACCACGATCCGCATCAGATCCGTGCGCTCGACGACCAGCAGCGGAACCTGCCCGCCTTGATCCGGTGCGCGAATGAACGCTCCACGATGAAAGTTGCGGTGGGTCACGACGCCGTCATAGGGCGAGGTGATTTGCGTGTACGCGACCATGACCTGCGCCTTGCCGACGTTCGCCTCGGCCACGCGCACCTTGGCTTTGGACACCAGCAGGTCGGCGCGTGCCGACTCGACGCGAGCCTCGGCGGCGGCCACCTGTTGCTGTGCGGTGAGGACCGCGCTATGGGCAGCCCGGTCGGCGGCATCGGCCGCATGCAGTTGGTCGAGCTTCTCGTCCACCAGCCGCTCCTCCACGCTCCTCTGCTCGTGAAGCTCGCGAATGCGGCGATATTGCTTGTCGCGGAAGCTGCGCTCCGCCTCGGTGCGCTGCAGGTCGGCCTCGGTCTGGGCCACGTAGGCCTGGGCCGCGTTCTTTTCGGCCACTGCGCTATCGATGCGGGCCTTCATCTGCTCGACCTCGGAACCTGCCTGATCGAGCGCTGCCTTGGCCAGTTCGTACTCTTTGGTTAACTCCGGCACGTCGATCTTGGCCAGTAAATCGCCGCGCTTGACGCGCGATCCGATGTCGACGTTCTGTACTTCCAGGTAACCCGAGACCTTGGCATACAAGTCGGCCTCTTCGTAGGAGTGGGCCGTGCCGGGCTGCACGGTGGTGTGGGCCATGCCGCCGGCATGCGGGTGTACGGTTTCGACGCGCGTGTCCGATTCCTGCGATTCGCCGCGAGACTCCGATTCGCTGGGCTGGGCATGGGAAGGCACGAGCATCGAGCCCAGACCCAAGGTGCCCAGCACCACCGCGACGGCCCCGACCGCCACACCCAGCACTTTACGCTTTGAAACCGGCTTGAAAAAACTCATCCAGCGCTCCTCAGTCTGACCCCGGTGCATGCCACAAAAAGCATAGCACTTACGCAATATACTGGAGTACGCCATCGACGCGAGATGAGTTTTATCGATAATTCGTGCGCGGCATAACGCCGCATCCCCCTGGCTGGGAGTATGTCGCATGGAATTCTTGCGAAACCTTAAGAATGTCGCAAATTGGATTACATTTGCGTCATCTTTCAAGGCGCCCTGGCGCGTGCGACCAAAAAGTTCCGGTGCTCTGAGGGCCTTTTTTTGCGCGCCGGCGGATCGAAAGGGGGGCGACTTGCTGGCGCCCATATTGGTGGGGTTGAAGAATCAAGGCTGCGGCGGCGGGTTTTGTGGCACTGGGTCTGCCTCGAGCGCGTTGTGCATCGGCAGTTGTTCGCGCAGAGCGTCCGTCGCCCCAAATGGCGGCTGACCCATGGCGACGAACAAGCGGAACTGTGCTTCGTTGTCGCCGATAAACGCCTCCACCAGGCTGCTGCGCGCGGCCACCAACAACCGCGCGCTGTTGAGGACTTCGATCGGCAGCGCTTCGAAAGCCAGCAGGCGTTGATAGTCTTCGCGAAACGCCGCTTCGGCTTCGCCCAGACGCCGCAAGGCGATGCGGACCTGGTTGCGTTCGCCCAGTGCGTAGCCGTATCCCTCGGTGACCTCGCGCCGCACCAGATTGACGACGCGGACGCGGTCGTAAATCGACTGGTCGACCTGGGCACGCCGGCGATTGACGAGCGAGATATTTCCGGCCCCCATGTTTTGCAAAGTCCACACGGCCATGGCGTCGAAATCCGCGCGGTCGTATAGGGCCGTGAACGGGGCCGCCGACGCCGCGCCGTTGGGGAAGTTGCCGGTGCCGCCGAATCCGCCCACGCTGTAGCCGGCCGTGACCAGCGGCAGCAGCGGACGCTTTTGCTCCTGGCGGACGCGCGTGCGGCTTTCGGCGATCGCCATGTCGCGTGCCCGCAATTCGGGGCGATAGCGCACCGCCACTTGGATCAAGTCGCCCAGCGGCCGGTCGATGTCGACGATATTGAAGGTCCGCAGCGGGCCGCCGGGGGTTTTCAACCGCGTGCTGGGATCGAGGTGCAGCAGCCGCGCCAGCGCCGCGGAGCTGACCGCCAGCGTCTCCTCGGCGCCTTGCAAGTCAAGGAGCACCAGGTATCCCTCGGCCGCCGCGCGGTTGGCGTCTCCCTGGCGGCCCTGGCCGGTGCGGGCGTAGGCCGAGCAGGTATCGACGACTTGCTGCAAGTTGCCCCGCGACAGGTGAAACGCCTCAACCTGGGTTTCAGCGGCCAGCAGGTCGAAATACGCGCTCGTCGTGTCCAGCAGGACACTGTTGCTCGTGGCCGAAGCTTCGTAACGCATCACGGCCGTCTGTTGCCGCAATGCCAAGGGATTGAACAGCCCCTCGGCAAAGGGCACGAAGAACTGCACC
>DATCFX010000773.1:0-2663 GCA_036509275.1 Pirellulales bacterium
CCGAGGCCAGCGGCAGGCCGGCCGACGCCAGCGGCGCGACGGTCGAGAGCGATTCCGGCTTGACCACTGGTTCGCCGGCCAGCAGGTCGAGCTGACCTTCGACCGAGGAAACCAGTTCGGCGAACTTGGTTACCCAGTCGCTCGCCGGGCCGGTGCGCGTGCTGCCGGTCACCCGCAAATGGCCGACGGTTCTGCCTTGCAGCTGCAGTGGGAGATCGGCGTGCCACAGGTCATGGGCCGCTTCGGTATGTTCGCGATGCCAGGTGGCGTGGTAGCTTTCGTGCAGCCAGGGCAGGTTCATGTTCAGTTTCAGGCTGGTCAGTTCCAACTGTTCGGCCGCAGCGGCCAGCACGTCCCAGAGCGGCTCCCATTTGCGCGAACCCTGCAAGTGGACCGTTCGCTTACGGACGGTCCAATGGCCGCGCCAGCCGGGCACCAATAGCGAGGCGCTGATATTCATGAAGCTGTTGGTGACGAGCAGGAATTCGGCGTGGCCAAACACGCGCGTCGCCACCAGGAAGCTGCCTACGATAAAGATGCTGGCCACCGCGATCGCTTCGTTGTTGAAGTACAAACTCAGCAGCGCGCCGGCGGCCGTAAAGCCGCACAAGCCGGCCACCCAGGCCAGCATCTGACGGCTGCCGAAGCCTCGCCGCAAGAGACAGTGATGCAGGTGTCCACGGTCGGTGGTACACATGCTGCGTCCGGTCAGCTTGCGGCGGACGATGGCGATTCCGCAATCGAAGGCTGGGATCGCCCAGATCGCGATCGGCGCTGCCATCGCCACGCTGGCAGCCCCTTTCAAGCAGCCGGCGATGGCCAGCACGCCGGTCACGAGGCCAATGAGCATGCTGCCGGCATCACCCAGAAAAATGCTGGCCGGCGGAAAGTTGAAAATCAGGAACCCGGCCAGGCTTCCGGCCAGGCAGATCGCCAGCACGCAGGACAGCTCGTTGCCGGCCATCCAGCTCACGGTGGCGATGGTGCCGCTGAGGATGATGCCGACGGTGGTGGCCAGGCCATCGGCACCGTCGATCAAGTTGACGGAATTGATCGCGCCCAGCAGCCAGAACATCGTAAAGGGCCAAGCCAGCGGCCCAAGCTCGAAGTGGTGGCCGAACAGCTCGACGTTTTGAATCACGAGTCCCGACGCCATGACAATCAACGAAGCGGCCACCTGCCCCAGTAGTTTGTGTCTGGCCCGCAGGTCGAAATAATCGTCAAACAAACCCACCGCGCACAGGACGATCGCTGCCGCCGCTAATCCCATCAGCAGGTGATGGTGTTGCGGGGTATGGTCCAAACCCGCCAGCGGGCCGACTAAAGCGATGGTCACCACCAGCGCCGTCGACATCAGCACCGCCACGCCGCCACCCAGCGCGATGACGCGGCCATGGATTTTGCGGCGACCGTCCGGGGCATCGACCAGGCCAATACTCAGCGCCACCCAGCGCACCACGGGGGTTGCCAGGGCACTGCAAACCAGCGCTGCCAGGGTGAGCCAAGCGAGCTGCGACAGTGAAATCACGGTTTGGTGCCTATCGAGGTTGGTTAGCTGCCACGGTTGCCGTCCGATCGTGCGTGCGCATGGCTGGCTGCCTCGCGTGCTTTTTCGGCGGCCCGAATATTTTGTAGTAGTGCCTGCGTCTCACCCTGCCAATTGCCGTTGGTCGGTCTCAATTGCGAGGCCCGCTGATAGTCGGCCAGGGCCTGGGGCAAATCATTCTTCAGCAGTTCCAGGCCGGCCCGGGCGTGGAACTTGTCGGCGGGGTCCATGGTCAGTGTGGTGAGCAGTTGCTCGGCCCGCCGCATCAGCAGCATGCGATCGTACGCGTGAGGCGCCCCTGAGTACGTTTCGCGTGCCATCTTGATCATGATTTCCGGCGACGCTGGCACGACGAAGTCCAGCATTTGGGCCATCGTCAGCCGTCGGGACACGAGCGCGATGATGTCGTAATGATGCCAGATCGACAACGACCAGGACTTCTTAAACTCCCGATACGCCTGTGCGGTGCGATCGTCGTTGAGATCGAGCAGGCCGACCGCGTACAGATAATCGGGGTCGTGGGAGGCCAGCAACCGTACCTGGTCGAGGTGCCCCTGATCCATCGCCGGATCACCGGCCAAAAAACAAAGGACGGCCAACTGAAGATGGATTTCAGCGAGCCAGGGGCACATCTTCCGCGCCCACATTAAATGGTTCCACGCCTGCGGCAGATAATTGGCGACCACCGGTTCATGCCGCAGGCGGTCCAACTCGACGACATTCTTCACGGACGCCAACTCCGCGGCCCGCGCGTGGAGGTGCGCGATGTCGGTCAATCTCCACAATTCGATGTCGCTCTTGGCCGGCAACTCTCGCTTGAGCTCCGCAAAAGCGTGCAGGCGATAAAGGTGGATCCAGAGTTGTGCCAGTCGCAAGTGGGCATTTCCGTCGTACCACCGGTTGCGCACCGCGGTGGAAAGCCGATCGACCGCTTGTTCGACGACTGCCACCGGCTGGTGCGGTTCGTAATCGGTCCAGCGCGTCGCGGCGATGGCGGATTCCACGGCGGCCGCCCGGCTCGTCTCCTGCCATCCCAGCACGGCGGCTACGAGCAAACCCGATATCAAGGCGGGACAAAGCATCGAACCCGCCGGCAGCGCGACCCAAGCGCTGCGTG
>DATCFX010000774.1:0-1123 GCA_036509275.1 Pirellulales bacterium
CTTCTGGACGCCAGTGAAACGGCCGGCGTCGGCGGTATCCTGGAGCGCGAACTTGACGTCTTCGGGTGCCTGGGTCTCGAGCCAGGCGTCGATGAACTTCAGTTCTTCGGTGATGATAGCGGCGTCCGACTTGGCAAGCTCCGCGTATTCGGTGCGACCGACGATCTCCAGCGTCCTGTCCGTGTCTTTCAGGGCCGCCTGGTAGGCGGCGACCAGCAGCGAAAACGGTATGCGGCTGACGGTCTTCTTATCGATGCCGCGGGTGCACAGGTACAGCAGCTGCTCGTCCGATTCGGACCGGTTCTCGCGGGCGGCGAAAGCCGCGAACTCGTCCATCAATTGCACCACGCCGTTCACGGGATCGAAATACAACCGCTTGAGCGGCGGCGCCCGGAACACGAAGAACCGCATGACTTCCGGCGGCATGAACTGGGCGGCGGCCACGGCGTCCAGGCCCGTGCCCTTACTGGCGCTCATCTTCTTGGTATCGCCGGCCAGGTTGATGAAATCGTAGGCTACCGACAGCGGCGGCTCGGCCTCGAACACGTCCTGCATGATTTGCACGCCGGTATCGACGGAACTGCCCTTGGTGACGTGGTCACGCCCGGACGGCTCGCAGTGTACGCCCAGCAGCCACCACCGGGCCGGCCAGTCCAGCCGCCAGTCCAGCTTGACCTCGCCTTTGTCATAATGGGCCGTCCGGGCGCTACCGTCGGCGGCTTCGTACTGCACCGTCTTATCACCGGTGTCCATGCTGATAAACCGGCGGTTCTTAAGCCGGCCGTTGTCCATCACCTGGATCGGCGTCCAATGTTCGTCGAGCTGGCGGCCGGATATCTCTTCCAGAGCATGGCGGGCCTGCGCCACACGTTCCAATGAACGCTCGATGGCCGGCGCCAGCCAACCGCTGCGGTATTTCTGGTACGACCGCATATACTCGACGTCGATGCCAAGCACCTCGCAGGAATCAACTAAACCCTGCAGAAAATAGTCGGCGTACGACCGGTTGCTGCCGTCCGGCGCGGGAATATCGCACAGCGGCATGCCCAGATATTTTTCGAATTCCTCCGGCACGTTATAAGGAATTTTGCGCAGCGCGTCCAGGTCATCCACGAACTGCACG
>DATCFX010000775.1:0-1286 GCA_036509275.1 Pirellulales bacterium
GAGAAGCAGGAGCAAGTGCTGGTCGAAGGCGTGGCCGCGATCATGTTCCAGGTTGCTGACCTGGCCGATCCGGTCGAGGTGGGCGGTGAAACGACGTACGAGGTCAAGGTCGTCAACCAGGGCTCGAAGTCCGCCAGCAACGTGCGGCTGACCGCGCTGATGCCGCCGGAAATCAAGCCGCTGGCCTGCGAAGGTCCGACCCGCTTTGTGGTCGATGGCCAGCAGGTGCGTTTCCAGGAGTTGCCGCAGTTGGCCCCCAAGGCCTCGACCGTGTACCGGCTGCGTGTACAATGTCAGGCTGCCGGCGACATGCGTGTCCGCGTGCAGCTCACGACCGACGACATTCGCGCGCCGATCACCAAAGAAGAAAGCACCCGCGTCTATTCCGACCAGTAGGCCCGGCGAGCCGAGCCGGGCTGGTTGCTCGAGCAGCATCCATCGCCGGGTGCCGCTGGAGCTCGCGGCGCCTACGGTAGCATGGCACGACGCAATCTTTCCAACCGCCGCGTGGTGATTACGGGCGCGTCCACGGGCATCGGCCGGGCGCTGGCCGTCGAATTGGCCCGGCAGGGAACCCGGCTGGTGCTCAACGCCCGCAGCCAGGAAAAGCTGCAAGCTGCTGCCGATGAAGCGGTCCGGCTGGGAGCTTCCTGCGAACTGGTCGTCGGCGATGTTGCCGAAGACGGCGTACGCCGGGCCATCGTCCAGCGCGCCGCGCAGACCTTCGGCGGCCTGGACGTGCTGGTCAACAACGCCGGCATCGGCGCACTGGGGCGATTTGACGAAGCGGCGCCCGAGCGGCTGCGCCGCGTGCTGGAAGTCAACTTTTTCGCGCTGGTGGAAATGACGCGGTTGGCGCTGCCGCTGCTCAAGCAAGGGCAGCAGCCGCTGGTGGTCAATCTTAGCTCGATTCTCGGTCATCGCGGCATCCCGCTTTCGAGCGAGTACTGCGCCAGCAAATTTGCCGTCCGCGGTTTCAGCGAATCGTTGCGGGCCGAACTGGCGGCCGACGGCGTGGGTGTGCTGGTTGTCTGTCCCGGCACGACCAAGACCGAGTTCTTTACCAGCGTGATCGACCGCCGAGGCCCGGTGCCGTGGGAAGGCGGCGGGGCCACGAGCCCGGAAACCGTGGCTCGGGCGATGGTGCGCGCCATGCAGCGTGGCGCGCACGAGATCGTGCCCAGCTTTCAAGGCCGCTTCGTGGTGTGGGGCGAGCGTCTGGTTCCCCGCCTGCTGGACTACATCATGAGCCGCTTCGTGCCTCCGCACTGAGTGCGAATCTGGCG
>DATCFX010000776.1:0-1628 GCA_036509275.1 Pirellulales bacterium
GAACCGCCAAGAGGAGCGCGCCCACGGCGGCATGCGGCAACCGCCAGCGGGCCGACAGTTCGACGGCGGATTGAACCATGCCGATGCTCGCCAGCACGATCGAGACCACGGCCGGGAGCACCGACAAGACGTCGTGCAACGAAGCCCGGGGCGGGGTCGAGTCCTCGCGCGCGTCGTGCATGACTTGCGTGAGGGCTTTGCTCAAGTAGCCTCTCACGGCACGGGGCAGAAACGGCGTGCGTCGGGGCGCCGAAGAGCCGAGGCTGGTCAGGACCAGGTAGGGTATCAGCAGCAATCCCAAAAGCAGCAGGGCCATCGGCCCCGACAGTGCGCCCAAGACCAGGGCCACGCCCAGGGAGGTGACCAGCACTGCGACAATGCCGTCCAGGAGCATTCCCTCGCGCCCGACCGTAATCCGGCCGGCCAGGACCGCGCTGAGTCCGAGCAAGGCGGCGAGATTGAAGATGTTCGAGCCGAAGACCACGCCCATTCCCAGGTCCACGTGCCCGGCGGCCAGCGCCGAGACTACCGCGGCGATTTCCGGTGCGTCAGCCCCCAGGGCCGTGACGAACCCCAACAGTCCTGGCGAGAAGTTCAGCCTGGCGCCGATTTTTTCGAGGCCGCTGGACAAGACCAGGCTGGAGACCATGCTCAAGATCAGCGAACAGAAGAACACGGCAAGCGGCGGCCACGGCGACAAAGAGAAGTCCTCTGCGTGTAGGGCTTTGCCGCCGCGAGACGAGGGGTGTTCCATCACCCCCCTCGCGCTGCGCTGGGTTACTTATCGTCGGTCTTTTTCGCGGGCTTGTCCTTGTTGGTCAGCTTCTTGATCTGGCCCTCGTGGTCGACGAACAGCACCATGTCGCCAGACGTGAAAATATCGATCGTCGCGACCTGGCCGGTGCTGTCGGCATACTCGATGTCCTCGGCGAGCTTGAACGTCTTCTCGACTTCGTTGCCCTTCTTGTTCGTCATCTTGACGGTCAGAGTGCCATTTTGCGGGTCCACCTTGACGATCTCGGCTTCATGCCCCTTCTTGTGCTTATCGGCCTTGGTTTTTTCAGCGGCCGGCGCCAGCGTCGCGCAGAGGCCAGCCAACAACATCGAACACAGCATGGTTCTGAACATGGGACACACTCCTTTTTGCTGCCTGGGCAGCTCTAAATTTCGGTCGAGCAACGTACTCGACCGCTCAATCGCACACTTTCGGAGCGAACTCGCTGTCTCGCTCGTTCCGATACCGAGGTCGCTCACGAATTGGATCGCCGCGAATGATTCCAGACGAGCCAGCCGGCCAACGCCACGCCGGCGCCGGCCAGCAGCAACGTCGCGCCGCGGCGGGCGACGATCGTGCGCCGATCCGCCGTGAGCGCGTCGTGCGGCGCTCGCCCATCGGACGTGGCGCCCTCGGAGCCCAACGCCATTTGCAAGACCTGCGCCAGGTGCATGGGCCGCCGGTCGGTGGTCTGGCCGATCTGTTGTTGACAACTGAAACCGTTGGCGATGATCAGCGTATCGTCGGCGGCTTGGCGCACGGCCGGCAGCAGCGCGCGCTCGCCGCAGGCGACCGACACGTCGTAATGCCGGCCGCTCTCGAAGCCGAAGGAGCCGGCCATGCCGCAGCAGCC
>DATCFX010000777.1:0-1161 GCA_036509275.1 Pirellulales bacterium
GGAAAGGGCCACGAACTCCACCCCTTTGAGCAAGGGGACCGTGGCAGCCGACTCGGGCATGTAGCCGATACGGCCGCGCAGGCGGCTGCCGGCCTCGGCCAGTTCGACGCCCAGGATCGTGCCGTGTCCCGCATCGGGCCGCAGCAGGCCAAGCAGCACTTTGAGCAGCGTGCTCTTGCCGGCGCCGTTGTTGCCGACCAGCCCGATCGTGCCCGGCTCGAGTTGCAGGCAGACGTCGTCGAGGGCCTGAACCTGGCCATACCGGCGGCTGACGTGCGCGAGGTCTACGAGCATGATCGGCCGAGCGGACAAAGCTTTTTATTTCTTGGCTAGCAACTCTTCCAGCAGCTTGGCGAGCAAGGCCGGGTTGTCGCTGTTGACGACGTGCTCGATGCGGCTGGCCGGCACTTTCAGCTTTTCCAAATGCCCCTGAATGCGGGTCCACAGCCGGCCACGGGCTTTGCCTTCGGCCAGGAACAGCTCGGTCACGTCCTCGCCCAGCTTCTGCAGCGAGATCGATTCCTGGTTCTCGTAATAGTTGCGGATGATTTTTTGCTGGTATTTCGTGCGTTCGGCCATGACAGCGGAGCTTCCTTTCTGGTGCTAGTGTGGCCTGCGGGGGCCGGCGCGGAGTGGTTTCCGCACTGGGAGCATCCCTAGTTTATCGGCGTGGCCATCGCAGGGGAAATCGGTTTTGCGACCGCCCGGAGTTAAGTGCCGGCCCAGTATGCCGGTTGCGTAAGCTGGCCGGCAAGCGTGGAATGGTTCATGACGCCGGTCGTGGACCACCAGCCCTGAAGGACTGGGCTATGGAAAAATGCCATTCCCCATGTTTAGGTGCCGGAAAGCCACTCGCCCGGCTGCCCTCCGCGGGAACGGCAAAATCGTCTACCATGCCGCCCGCATGACCCGAGCACCCTATCCAGCCCCGCTACGCGGACTTTCGATCACCAGCGTCGGCACGCTGGTCAGCCGCGTGCTCGGCCTGGCGCGGGATATGGCCACCGTTTCGCTATTGGGACTTTCCGGCGACGGCGTGATGGATGCCTTTGTGCTGGCATTTCGCATCCCCAACTTGTTTCGCCGCCTGTTTGGCGAGGGAGCCCTGGCCGCCGCGTATTTGCCGGTGCTGACCGAGGAACTCGAGCGCGACCCGCCGCG
>DATCFX010000778.1:0-1293 GCA_036509275.1 Pirellulales bacterium
CGCAGGAACATGCCCAGATGTTAGCGACGATTCCACCGACCTTTTTCCACTACACGCCCGCGCGTCGAAAAAACGTCCACGACCTCCCGCCGCGTCGCCATCACAACACGACTTACGTCAAAACGGCGTCCGAAAAAATCCCTCGCCCACCGATTTTTTTCAAACCCTGGGGAAGTTGGGCTAATTCGCATTCCCGCCGATTCCGCGAGCGCGCCGGCAACTCCGCGGCGCCCCCTAAGCCCGATCGATGGGAAAGGCCAGCACGTCGGCCAGGCTCGAGGCGCCGGCCGCCAGCATCACGATGCGGTCGAAACCGAGGGCCACGCCCGAACAGGGCGGCAGGCCGTGTTCCATCGCGGCCAGCAGGCGGCTGTCTTCGGGCAACGCCGTCCGACCATCCTGCTGGCGGAGCAAGTTGTTTTGCCGATTGCGCTCGCGCAGCACGGCGGGATCGAGCAGTTCGTGATAGCCGTTGGCCAGCTCGATGCCGTCGACGTAAAGTTCGAAGCGCTCGGCCACTGGTGGGTCTTGCGGACGAATTGCGGCCAGGGCCGCCTGGCTGGGCGGATAGTCGTTCAGAATGGTCGGCCGGCCGCGGCCCAGATGCGGTTCGACCAGTTCGACCAATAGTAAGTCCAGCCAGCCGTCGCGATCGTCGGCCGCAAGACTCGCCGGCACGGCGATGCCACGCGATTGCAATCGGCCGCGTAGTGTTGCTACGTCATCGGCTAGTGGATCGACTTCGGCAAACTGCTGGAATGCTGCGCGATACGTCAGCCGCTCGGCTTCGCCACGCCCCAGCAGCGTCTGGCAGAGATCGGACAACAGGGCCATGCCCTCGGCCAGCCCATCGCCGCGGCGATACCATTCGACGATGGTAAACTCGGGATTGTGCAGCCGCCCGCTCTCGCCCTGTCGAAAGGCGCGGGTGATCTGATAGATCGCCTGGCCGCCGGCAGCCATCAGTCGCTTCATGGCAAACTCCGGCGAGGTTTGCAGAAACAATCGCCGGCCCGCGGAGCCGGGATGGTTTTCGAGCCGGGTTTCAAACGGTTCGAGATGCCGATCCACCACCACGTCGGCCGAGAGCAGCGGCGTCTCGACTTCGAGAAACGCGCGTGACGCGAAAAACTCGCGAACGGTCGCCAGCAGCCGGGCTCGCAACTCGAGCATCGGCCACGAAGCTGTAGGGCCGAAATCAGGGATCATCATGAAAGTCAGTGGTCAGTGGTCAGTGGTCAGTGGTCAGTGGTCAGTGGTCAGTGGTCAGTGGTCAGTGGTCAGTGGTCAGTG
>DATCFX010000779.1:0-1136 GCA_036509275.1 Pirellulales bacterium
GACCAACGGACGGCTGCACTGCTGACGCACCTGCTTGCGGTGTTCCGCCGTTTGGCCGCGGATATCGGCATCGATCGCATACAGCGCGTCGATCCGTTGCAGCACCTCGTGGGCAAGCGGCGACTTCGTTGCCGCAAAGACGTCGTAGAATTTCCGCCGTGTGTGCGCCCAGCAAAAGGCCAGGGTCGGTCCTTCGTCCGCCACCCCGGTGACCAGCCCGCCAAACCCGGCATAGCCGTCGACCTGGAGCAGACCGCGGAAGCCTTTCAGATGGCTCGCCGGATGTTCGCCTTTACGATCTTCACTATAGGCATACGCAGCCGCCGGATGGCCGGGTCCCGACCAGGGACGGTTGTCGACAGCATAGCACCACAGCCGCCCCGTCTTGGTGCGGCCGCGGCCCGGGTCCAGCACCGGCAAGGTGGTGTCGTCGGCAACCACCTTGGGCGACGACAGAACCGTGCTCAGCACCAGTTCATACACGGGCTCCAGCCACCAGCAGGCGCGGCCAACCCAGTTGCAGAGCGTGGAACGATCCAGATCGACCCCCTGGCGGGCGAAGATCTGCGACTGGCGATACAGCGGAAGGTGGTCAGCATATTTGTTGACCAGCACGTGTGCCAGCAGCGCCTCGGTTGCCAGGCCGCCATCGATTGGCCGCTCCGGCGCGGGAGCTTGCACGACAGCGCCTTCGCAGGCCCGGCAGCCATACCGGGGGCGGCGGATGACCCGTGTCCGAAGCTGTGCGGGCACGTAATCAAGCATCTCGGCGCGATCCTCGGCGATCTGATGCAGCGGCGCACCGCAGCACGCGCAGGTCTTGTCGGTGATATTGGCCACGACCTCGACCCGCGGCAGATGCTCCGGCAACGATCCGCGATTGCGCTTCGGTGGCTTCGCTGCTCGGTCGGCTGCTGGCTGAGCCGCCTCGATCTTCGCCGCCTGTTCGCCCAGCGATTGCTCGATGTCCTCGATGCCCTGTTGCACCGCCTCTTCGCCCAGACGTTCCGAACGGCGGCCGAAGCGGTTGCGCAGCAGCACCGCGATCAGCATCTGCAAGCGCACGTTTTCGGCCTGCGCCTCGCGCAGCAAGTGCTGCAACAGCGCCGGATCGTCGGGCAAAGGGTACTGATCGG
>DATCFX010000780.1:0-1628 GCA_036509275.1 Pirellulales bacterium
GCCAGCAGTCGGCCGAGGATGTGGCGCGCATGCTCGACGCGGCCGAGTCCGGCAATGCCGACGTGGTCTTCGCACGCTATCGAAAACTCCACCATGCCTGGCATCGGCGCCTCGCCAGCCGCGTGTACAACCACACCGCCGGCTGGCTCTTCGCCCGGCCACCGGGGCTGTACCTGTCGAGCTTCAAGGTTGTGAATCGCTTCCTGGTCGATCTCTTGTGCCGCTTCGACGGGCCGCTCGTGAATCTCGACGCCATGATTTTTCAGGCTACGCGCCGCTACGCCGTGCTCGACGTCCAGCATCAGCCACGGCTGGCCGGCCGTTCCGGCTACACCTATCGCAAACTGTTCGGGCTCTGGCTGGAAACCTGCCTCGGCTTTTCCACGCTGCCGTTTCGCGCGGCCATGGCGGCCGGCGCCGTAGTCGCCTCGTCGGGCGTCATGGTGGCTGTGCTCTGCGTGTTCGGAGTCTTTCGTACCAGCGAGATTTGGTCCGCGGTATTGCTGATCGTGCTGGCAACGGTGTTGTTCTATCTCGGCTTGCTGGGCGAATACTTTGTACGGCTGAACCGGCGATCGATTGCCGGGAAACCAGCCGTCGTGCGTTACGTGTTTCGGAAGGTGGACGGGGATGCGTGAAGTGGTCAACGACCGGCGCCTGCTCGTGCCCGCCGGTCGCAGGTTGCCGAAAAACCGCCCCCACGAAGGAAGCGAAAAGACCAATCGCGACGACGCGTTGCGCCCGCAGAAAGCGCGGGGCTCGGCGGGCATGGTCGCAGAGTTGTGCGCCGCGGAAGAGACGCACTGGTGGTACGCCGGATTGCAGAATCTCATTGCGCGGATTGTTCGGATGCCGGATTGCCGCCTTCCCGCCCGGCCGGCGGTACTCGACGTCGGTTGCGGCACCGGGGCCAACCTGCGACT
This sequence comes from Pirellulales bacterium, assembly GCA_036509275.1. GTDB lineage: Bacteria > Planctomycetota > Planctomycetia > Pirellulales > PNKZ01 > DATATB01. The sequence continues at coordinate 924 of DATCFX010000780.1, forward strand.
GCTGGGGCAATGCTTGTCGCCCGCGTATCTCGGCGGCTTCGATCTGCGGCGCGATTGCGTAACGCGGGCGCGCCAAAAGTGTCCCGCGGCCGAAGTCTACGTCAGCGACTTGCGCGCACCGGAGATGCGGCAGCGCCGATACGATCTCGTGCTTTGCTGCGACGTGATCTCGAGCATCGGCCTCGCGCAGTGCAGAGACGGACTGCGGGCCATCACCAGCCGGCTGTCGCCGGAGGGCATGCTGCTGGTTCACGTGCCGGCGTGTCCGCGGCTGCTGGGCACACACGACTCGGCGGTCGGGACGGTCGAGCGATATCGGCCGGACGATCTCCGCAGCCTGCTCGACGAGTTGGGCCTGGCGCCGCAGATTCTTGGCTACCGCATGTCGCTGCTGTTCCCGGCCGTGGCCGCCGTTCGGCTGGGACGTAGCTGTCTGTCGAAGCGGCCCAATGCCCGGCCGCGGTCCGACCTGCGTGCGAGCGGCGGCATCGGCTCGCGCGTCTGGCGCGCGATCGTGGCGGGCGAAAACCTCGCAACCTCGCGCGGCTTCCGCTGGCCCATCGGCAGCTCGCTCGTGGCCGTCGCCCGCCGCGCGTAAGGATCGACCGAAAAATAACTTCTCCGCGGCCCCTCTCCCCTTGCGGGAGAGGGCAGGGTGAGGGGCCGGGAAATACGGAAGTTATTTTTCGGGCGATCCTAAAGCCG
>DATCFX010000781.1:0-2751 GCA_036509275.1 Pirellulales bacterium
ACCAGCGCCGTGCTGGCCATGATCGCCGCCATGTTCACGGTCACCTGGATTCAGCGGCACAACGAGCTGACCGCGCTGATGGCGGCCGGTATCAGCCGCCGGCGAATCGTGGTGCCGGTGATCGTGGCGGCGATGTGCGTCAGCGGCCTGTCGGCCGCCAATCGCGAACTGCTCATCCCGCGCCTGCGGACGGAGCTGGGGCGCAATCCCAAGGACCTGATGGGCGATGCGGCGCAGGAGCTGCGGCCGCGCTACGACAACACAACCGATATCCTGTTTCGCGGCCAGCAGACGTATGCCAACGAAATGCGGATTCACAGCCCCAGCTTTCTGCTCCCCTCGTCGATCGATGCCGATGGCCGGCAAATCGCGGGGGCCGATTGCTATTATCAACTGGCCGACGCCGTACATCCTTCCGGATATCTGTTCAAAGGCGTGACGCAGCCGATAGAACTGCTCAAGGAGCCCTCGCTGGAGCTCAAGGGCCGGACCGTGGTGTTCACGCCCAAGAGCGCCGCGTGGCTGGCGGCCGATCAGTTGTTCGTGGCCAGCGATGTGAGCTTCGAGCAGTTGTGCGGAGGCCAGGCCTGGCGGCAGTTTTCGTCGACCGTGGATCTGATCGCCGGGCTGCGCAATCCCAGCCTCGACTTTGGCGCCGATATTCGCGTCGCGATTCACAGCCGCATCGTGCAGCCGCTATTGGACGTGACGCTCTTGTTCCTGGGATTGCCGCTGGTCTTGTCGCGCGAGAATCGCAATATGTTCGCGGCCATCGGCCTGTGCGTGGTGCTGGTCGTGGCCTTTATGCTGCTGGTGCTCGCCTTTCAATATGCGGGCAGCACCTACCTGCTCGATCCGGCGCTGGCCAGTTGGATGCCGCTGATGATCTTCGTGCCGGCCGCCGTGGCCATGTTCGATCGGGTGGAGTAACAACGAGCCGCGACGCGTAAGCGAGCGGTAGCGGCGAAGACGACGGAATTCTCGCGAATTCCGCTACGACGAAGGCGAGATTGAGCCATGTCGGAACACGCCACGCCTTGGGTTGAGGGTTTGACCATCGGCGAGGTGCTCCGCCGCACGGCCGAGCGCTACCCGGCCAACGACGCGGCGATCTTTCCGGCCCAGGGACTCGAGCTTTCGTACGCGCAGTTTGCGGCGGAAGTCGACGCGGCCGCCCGGGGACTGCTGGCGCTGGGCATCGGCAAAGGCGACCACGTGGCGCTATGGGCCACGAGCGTGCCGCAATGGGTGCTCTTGCAGTTTGCCACCGCGCGGATCGGCGCCGTGCTAGTCACAGTTAATCCCGCGTATCGGCCGTTCGAGCTGGAATACGTGCTGCGGCAGAGCGACGCGGCGGCCTTGTTCCTGGTCGATCGGTTCAAGACCTCCGACTATTACGCCATGCTGGGCGAAGTCTGCCCCGAGCTGCACCAGGCACCGGCCGGCCAGTGGACATCGCCCGGCTTTCCCCGCCTGCGCTGGGTTGTGGCCTTACGCGGCCAGACGCCCGGCGGCGCGATCTCATGGGACGAACTGCTCGCACGCGGCCGGCAGCACGTGGCCGATCTTGAAGCTCTGGGCCGCGAGCTCTCGCCCGGCGAGCCGATCAATATCCAATACACTTCCGGCACCACCGGTTTTCCCAAGGCAGCCACGCTCAGTCATCGCAATCTGCTCTTGAACGCCTACTACGTCGGGGCCTGCCAGCGGATGTCGGCCGATGATCGTATCTGCATTCCCGTGCCGTTTTATCATTGCTTCGGCTGCGTGCTGGGCACGCTGTGCGCGGCCGTGTATGGGGCGGCGATGATCGTGCCGGCCGATTCGTTCAATCCCACCGCCACGCTCGAGGCCATCGAGCGCTATCGGGCCACCGTGATCTACGGCGTGCCGACCATGTATATCGCCCAACTGCAAGACCCCACGTTCGCTACGCGCGATCTCAAGAGCCTGCGCACCGGCATCATGTCCGGCAGCCCCTGCCCGATCGAAGTCATGCGCCGCGTGGTAAATGTGATGGGCGTGCGCGACATCACCATCGCCTACGGCCAGACCGAGGCCTCGCCGGTCATTACCCAGACGCGATTGGAAGACCCGATCGAATTGCGGGTCGAAACCGTCGGCCGGCCCCTGCCGGGCGTGGAAGTCAAGCTCGTCGATCCGTCCAGCGGCGCAACCCTGGGCGACAACGTGCAAGGCGAACTGTGCACTCGGGGCCACGTCGTTATGCTCGGCTATTACAAGAATCCCGAAGCCACGGCGGCGGCCATCGACGGCGAAGGCTGGCTGCACACCGGCGACCTGGCCGTGCGCCAGCCGAACGGCTATTACCGGATCACCGGCCGGATCAAGGATCTTGTGATTCGTGGCGGCGAAAACATTTACCCGCGCGAAGTGGAAGAATTTCTTTTCACGCACCCGGCCGTCGAGCAGGCCGCCGTGGTCGGCGTGCCCGACATCAAGTACGGCGAGGAGCTTTGTGCCTGGATCAAGCTCAAGTCGGAAGCCGATTGCACCGCCGAGCAGCTCCGCGAGCACTGCCGCCAGAAGTTAGCCCATTATAAAGTGCCGCGCTACATCAAATTCGTCGCCGCCTTCCCCCAAACCGTGACCGGCAAGATCCAAAAGTTCAAAATCCGCGAAGCCATGATCGCCGAACTGAACCTCGCGGAGCCGGAGACGGCGTGAGCTGGGGATCGGGGTAGGGAGAGCCGATTGAGTTCGGCTCCCCCTCCCGCCAAACCGGACGGG
>DATCFX010000782.1:0-3114 GCA_036509275.1 Pirellulales bacterium
GCCGAGGGCGTGAGCCAGGTGTCGATGTGCCTGATACCCGGCCTGCACTGCCAGCCGCCGCGGGCTGGCGACAGCCGCCTGGTGCGCTGGGCGATGGTGTTGGGCAGCCGCGCGTCGCTCGTGTTCGACACGGCCGGGCTGTACCAGTTCAAGACGCGCTTCCGCCCGCGCTTCGAAAGCCGGTACGTCTGCGCGTATCCGCGGGCGACACTGGGATCGCTGGCCAGTTTTGTGCAGGTGCTGGGCGTATTGGATCTTTCGCCGCGCAAGCTGCCCGGCCTGATTCGCTCGAAACTCCGCCGCCATCGCCACGGGCCTCCGCCCGCGCCGCTGGGCGAGCGGCACCGGTAGAGGGCGCTTTTTTCCTGGCAGTGGAAATCGTGCGAATTCCGAGCTCCCGCGCGTCAAGCGCCTTCCGCAGCGGCGGGCACGGCGGTGTTTTTCCATAGGCGCGAAGCGGGGGATTTGCCGGTTTTCGGCGGCGTGCAAAGGTTCCTGAATTCCTCACGCAAACCGGCCTTGACCGGGCAAATCGATTCTCCTATCTTTCCGCCCTCTTGAGCAGCACGTGGGTCGCCAACGGGCCAGCCGGCAGCTCAGGCCAACGAGACATTCGGCTACCGCGTGGAGGGTCTGCATCGGAGAGGCATGTGACCTGCAAGGCCTTTCTGCGGACCACGGAGCGAAACCCGTCGACAAGGATGTTGGCGGACGCTTCCGTACATTGAGGAGGGGATGAGCGAGCGGAACGGAGCGAGCGAGTCCGCTGGTCAGTTCAAGCAGATATCAGGAGTCCAAGCGTCAATCATCAGCGTCGGCCGGGCCTGCCTCGATCATCACCCGGCCTCGAAGCGCATCAGCGCCCAATCGCTCCCGGAAACGGATGGCGTCCTTTGCCCCCCTGGGACCCATCTTTTCCGGGGGCCTTTTTTTGCGCTGGGTCCGCGGCCCCGTGAGATCTCGAGCGGCCACTGCAAAAGTTTCGCTGGCATTCCGTCGCGTCGTTCCGCGCGGATGACGAAGCCGCGCGCGGCGCTCGCGGTCCTCAAGGCATGACGGAGGGATCGTCTGCCGGATCGGGGAGACTGGCGGCTAGCTTGTCGGGAAAAAACAGTTCGGCCGACCGGCGAAAACTGGTAAGGGCCTCCGAACCGGTGGCGTGTTGGGCCAGCCGCGCGTCCAGACGCAGGATGGCTTGCCGGCCGTCGGGCCAGCGCACCTGCATCATCGAGTGAATCTCTTCCAGCAACTGATAAACTCTGGCGCGGGTCAACCCCATGCTGCGCGCCAGGGCGCGAATGCTGGTCTCATTGCCGGACACGCCCAGGCGGCATTCCATCAGTCTGCGAAACGTCTCGCCGCCGTCGATTTGCACTTGGGCCAGCAGCGGTTCGACAAAGCCGCGGTGAATTTCCTCGCGGGCAGGCGGGCGGTTGGACGCCAATTGGTCGTCGATCCAGGCCTCGATTTCCCAGGTGAAGCGCGGTTGAATCCGCACCGCCAGATGCGAGCCACACGCGACGGGAACCAGAATGGCGTGCAGCGCGGCGAAGATCTCCAGGACGGCGTTGACCCGCTTTTCGCCATACGTCTTGAGGGCCCGCATATCGGCCAGCGACAGGTCGAGATAGGCGGCCAGCGGCGTGCTCCAGATGACGCGCGGCAAGTGCCATAAGGCCGGCGCGAAGCGGCCCAGCGGCTGATCGCCCAGCCGATGTTGCTTGATATTCTCGCGCCATTGGCTCCAGGTCAGTTCGCAGATCTCGGTCGACTCGGCGGACGGGAAAAACTCGCCCGGGTGCCGATGCTCCAAGGGCCGTCCGTTGTTGGTGACGACCATGTGGGCCTTGAGCAAATCGGCGTCGTCGCGCCGGCTCGCGCGGCCGAGCAATTCGATCATGGTGCGGATTTTTTTGCGACCGATGCCGGGCGTGGCAAACAACTCGGTCAACGACGTGCCCAACAGTTCGCCGAGCGGCTTGGCCATCAGCGCCAGCGGAAGCCGGCGATCGCTGGGCACGGCCCAAAACGCCAACGGCTTGTCCAGGCAATCGGCGAATTCCGGCGCCAGCAACTTCGATCGCGCCAGCTCGAAGCCGGACACCAATTCGTAGTCGGCGATCGCGCCGTCTTTGGACATGTGACCCGCCGCGGCTGCATCAGCCGGGGCCCCGATCGTTAAGGCTTCGACGTTTCATAGCTGCCGATGGATCGCACACCCTTTGGGCCCACCGCTGGTGGCCCAAACAATTCAGCCTGACAACGCACTGCAAGAGATATCACGCCATCGGGTGGTGTGTCAAATAAAAACTTTCCAGCATTTGTACACAAAATCACCATGCTGGCAATGCCCACGGTCGTGACCCTGTTGACAATCGCGAGGGCGAAACAAGCGAATCGGGCGCCGCGGGGGTAATGCCGCAGGCACGCGAGGATGCCTGCGACCGCGTCCCAATTGCCGTTCAGACGGGCGAGGGAGGCGTTCTTTTGTTTTCGCGCAACGCCGAGAACAAGAGCATCAATGAGTGACGCGCCGCAAGGGAGAAATCGCGCCCGGAAATCAATCGAGCGGCTTATCGTAGATGCGGAACGTCTTGTACCGCACGCCTCCGACTTCCTCGATGGCGTGATTGATCGCGAAGTTGTCTTCCAGCGTCCAGCCGAGTTCGGCCCAGGTAATGCCCTGCTGCCGGGCATTTTCGGCCGCCCGCATAATTAGCAACTCGCTGAGCCCGCGGCGGCGATATTCTTCGATCACGCCCAGGGCCACCAGCCGGCAGGCGTGCAGCCGGCGGCAGTTGCGGAGGAATTGCAGCAGGCCTAGCGGCAGCCCCCATTTGAACAACCGGCCATTGAGCGGCCGCATCGCCTCGTTGAAGTCGGGCAAGGTGAGCGACAGCCCCACCGGCCGGCCCTCGACTTCGGCCATCAGCAGCAGTTGCGGCGAAACCAGTTGGGTCAGCCCGTTGGCAAAATGATCGAACTCCGGATCACTCATGCGCACGAATCCCCAGTTGTTCTGCCAGGCGGCGTTGTAGACCTCCTTGCAGCGGGCGATTTCGGCAGCTTTGTCTTTGAGATTGAAGGGCCGGATCGTGACGTTGCCGCGGCGGG
>DATCFX010000783.1:0-4900 GCA_036509275.1 Pirellulales bacterium
GTTGGGGCGGGTGACGAATTTTTGCGGTTCGAAATCCGGCTTGGCCGCGGCCTTCAGCTTGTCCTTGGCCGCTGCGTCGACCGGCGCTTGCTGGCGGCAACCGCTCGACGCCAACAGTCCGGCCAAGGCGAGCAGCGCCAGCGCGATCTGCCAACGAGCGGCCCGCTGCCGGCGACCGAGTTGCCACCCCAAAGCCGTCAAGTATCTTCTCCCAAGCTTCTCGGGCAATCGTGGCGCATGAAAGCCGCCGAACGATTTGAAACCGGAAACTTGAGTGTAGACGCTCGGCGCCGGCCAGGAAAGCAACGGCATGCCGGTGCGGCGTTTACGGCGCTGTCTGACGGACAACGGACAACGGACAACTGACCGCAACGGCACGCGGGTGTGGCGCCTACGGCACGCCGGTGTGGCGCCTACGGTGCTGTCTGGGCGCTCAATTGGGCGAGCACTTGCAGGACGCCGTTGAGATGGGCCAAGCGGGGTCCGAAGCGGTCGACGAATTCGCTCAATAAGAACTCGCCTTCGGCCAGCCCTTCCGCATTGGCGTTCACTTCGTCGGTGAGCATCTCCAAAAACGATGTCTGCACGCGGCTCAAGGATTCGGCCGCCAGCCGGCAACTGTGGGCCAGACCCGGGTTAGCCGCCTTCCACTGGGCCAACTCCTGGTTGCGCTGCCGTTGTGCGGACCCCAATTGCGACACTAGCTCTTCCAGGAGCTCGTTCTGTCGATCTTGGGCCGAAAGGATCTCGCGCAGCAGGCGCGTCTGTTCGTGGTCCACGCGCTCGGCGCCAGCAGCGGGTGCCGGCGCGCCGGCACTCACGTTTACCGGCGGAAACAACGGCGCAGTCGGTTGCCGATCCTGCATGCATTCGCCCTTTATTTCCTGGTTGCCGGCCTGGCCTTCCGCGGGGCCTTTCCCTCAGAAGCAGCAGTCGCCGGCTGCGCTTGCCCCTGCAAGCTTCCGTCGTCAATCCCCGAAAAAAACGTCGGCGACCCGCGAGCCGTCGGCGTTGAATTCACAGTATAAATGCCGATGTCGATCAATGCGAGTAGTTTGAGCCAACTTTCGGCGCTGCGCCACACCATGCAATTCCGGAGTGGATGCTAGCAGTCGGCTGCCTGGCGCAAAAGCGAAGTAAAGTCGTTTCCACTCGCGGCCCGATCTATCTGCCGGTGTCCCTTCGGGCAGAACCGTTTGCGAACCGCACGCCAGCATCCTAGCGCCAGCAGCCATTACTCGCGGACAGGCCCAGCGCGGCCGGTCCGCTCGAATCGGAGGGATCATGGGGGGTCGCGCCGAAAACGCGCCGCTTGCCGTTGGCTTTCTGACGGTCGTCGAGCACGAGCAGCACGGGCTGTTCGGCGGCTTCCTGGTCGTCGATGCTCGCGGCCGGCCGTTGGAGTTCCATTGCACGGCGCCGGTCAAAACCAATCGGGCGCAGGAAATCCTGTTTGGGCCCACGCTGGCGAGTTATCTGTATGGCGAGCAAATTGGCCACGCGCTGTTCGCCAGCGCCAAGCATCGCCCGGTGCTCGCCTGCATCGACAGCGGGCCCATGCTGGCGATGCGCGGGCACGTGGATGTGCCGGTTGTACTGATTGCAGCGGCTGACGGCACTGCGACCGCGGGCACCGCGGCTGCGCTGGCTACTATGCCGGCTCCGCAACTTCGGCTGGATGCGGCGCATCCGCGCGGGCCGCGGCTGGTGAGCTTCAGCCTGGGTCAGCATCGGCTGGCGCTGGATGCCGACTATGCGGGCGAGCAGGCGGCGGTGGTGGCGCAGTTGGAACCGCTGGCGGCTCGCTGGGATCTTTCGGAGCCGTTTGCGCGCATTCGCGAGGCGATCGACGAGGCCCAGCGGAGCGGCCGATGAGCGACCCGCCAACGGCCCACTGGAGCTGGCAGCCGCCGGCGGCGCCGCGCGTGCTCGAGCTTTCGCTAAAGGCCGCCGGGCATGCGCCGCGAGCAGCCTTTTCCCAGTCCGATTGGCCGGCGGCGCCGGCGATCCAATCGCTGGACCTGTCGGCCGCGAGCAAGGTAGGCGTCGTATCGCTGCGCTTGCCCAAGCCGCGGCTGAAAGTTTCCAGCTTTGGCTTTCCGCTCGCCTGGCAAGCGGCCGATGCGCCGCCGGCAGGCACGCACTCGCCGCCCAGCGGGCCGCCGCCGGGCACCCCCGGTGCGCCGCCGCCCGCGCGTGGCACGCGCATCCAACCGCCCAAAGACATCATCAAGCTGGCCGATCGGTTGTACTACGTTTTGCAGCCGTCGCTGGAAACGCTGGTCGCCGGCAGCGGATTGCAGTTCCCCTTCCAACCGTATCCGTATCAGATGGAAGGCACGGCGTTTCTCTATCCGCGCTACGCAGCCGTGCTGGCCGACGAAATGGGGCTGGGCAAGACGATGCAAGCCATTACGGCCGTGCGGCTGCTGCTGCACGCCGGCGAGTTGAGCAGCGTGCTGCTGGTCTGCCCCAAGCCGCTGGTGACCAACTGGCAGCGCGAGTTTCATCAGTGGGCGCCCGAGGTGCCGCTAACGGTGGTCGAAGGCGATAGTGCCAAGCGGCGTTGGCAATGGCAATTGGCCGACTGCCCGGTGCGGCTGGCCAATTACGAGTTGTTGCAGCGCGATCACGAGGTGCTGGCGGAGTGCGGCCGCACGTTCGACCTGGTGATTCTCGACGAGTCGCAGCGCATCAAGAACCGCTCGAGCACCACCAGCGAGATCATACGCTCGATTCCGCGCCGCCGCAGTTGGGCGCTCACCGGCACGCCGGTGGAAAACAGCCCCAACGACCTGGTCGGCATTTTCGAGTTCGTATCGCCAGGCGTGCTCGACGAAGGGATGAAACCGCGCCGCATGGGCCAGGTGGCCAGCGAATACGTGCTGCGGCGCACCAAGGACAAGGTGCTCGCCGACCTGCCGCCCAAGACGTTCCGCGATGCCGACATCGAGCTGGCCGCCGAGCAGCGCGAAACCTACCGCATGGCCGAGGAAGAGGGCGTCGTGCGGCTGGAGAAGCTGGGCGAGTCGGTCACGATTCAGCATGTGTTCGAACTGGTGTTGCGGCTCAAGCAGATTTGCAATTTCGATCCGGTCACCGGCGCCAGTTCCAAGCTCGAGCGGCTGAGTGCCGACTTGGAAGAGATCGCCGCCAGCGGCCGCAAGGCCGTGGTCTTCAGCCAATGGGTCGAAACGCTCCGCACGCTCTCCCAGCGGCTGCAAGCCTTTTCGCCGCTGGAATATCACGGCCAGATACCCACTGGCAAGCGCGACGCCGTGCTCAACGAGTTTCGCGACAATCCGCGCCGCAGCGTGCTCTTGATCAGTTACGGCGCCGGCGGGGTGGGCCTGAACTTGCAGTTCGCCGGCTACGTGTTTCTGTTCGATCGTTGGTGGAACCCAGCGGTCGAAGACCAGGCGATCAACCGGGCCCATCGCATCGGCGCCGCCGGCCCCGTGACCGTGACCCGCCTTCTGGCCACCGGCACGATCGAAGAGCGGATCGACCAGGTGCTGCGCGAAAAGCGCGAGCTGTTCGACGCCATCTTCACCGACGTGCCCGGCCACGCCAGCAGCGGCCTGACGCAGGCCGAGATTTTCGGGCTATTCAGGCTGTTCAGAGGAAATGAGGAAGTATGAAGGATGAATGGTGAATGCCGGAGCAGTCGCCAGCCCTATTCATCATTCCGCATTCCTACTTCCGCATTCTTCGATCATCTCCCTCACCGTGGCTTCCAACCGCTCCTGGCCGCCGAAGCGCATGCCGAGCGCTTGGAGCTTGGCGGTGATGATTTCGTGCTTGGGCTTGGGCGACTCGCCGATGATCCGGCTGGCGCTGCCGCTGAGTTGACGCGCGAGCGTGGCGACTTCGAACTCCGAGATGTAGCGGTCGTAGCAATCGTAGGCTTCGCCGGCAATGCCCGGGGCCGTCAGCAAGATCTCGGCCGCGCGGGCCACGTCGAGGGCGTGAACTTCCTTGCCCCCGCGGCGGCACTCGACCGTCTGGCCGGCCGCGACGGCTTGCACCAGTTCGAACCACTTGCTGTCTTCGATCGGCCGCGCGACGCCGTAGATGCCGGTCGGCCGCAGGGCACAGATCGCATAGCCCTGGCCGTAGCCGTAGCTGTGGACAAACTGTTCGATGGCCGCCTTGTGCGCTCCGTAGTGGCTCGTACTCCAGGTGGGATGCGTTTCGTCCAGCGGCCGATCGGGCAGGATTTTCTCGTGGACCGCGCAACTGGAGATAAAGATGAAGCGGCCGACGCCGGCCTTGCGCGCCGCTTCGATCAGCCGCAGCGTGCCCAGGACATTCTTGTCGACGAAATCGAGCAGGTCGCCTTCGCCGCCGCGAAACCCGCCGCCCGGATGATATAGGGCCGCATGCACCACGGCGTCGCAGCCGGCGACCAGCGGCGCGATGGAATCGGCGTTGCCCAGGTCGCCCGGCAGCCACTCAATCAGATCCCCGCCCTTGATCTGCTCGCTGTCCAATCCGCCGCGATCGCTCTCCGGCCGATACCAACAGCGGCAGCGATGGCCAGCGCCGGCCAGGTGCGAAACGATATAATGACCTAGAAACCCGGTCGCCCCGGTGATGGCCAGCCGCATGCGTGTCTCTCCCGCACAAATCGTGAATCTCGAGCCTGCCAGCCGATCATTGTACGATCATGCAGACCTTTTTACCCTATCCCAACTTCGAGCGTTCGCTCCGCTGCTTGGATAACCAACGACTGGGCAAGCAGCGGGTCGAGGCGATGCAGATTCTGAATTGCCACAAAGGCCTGATGTCCGCATGGCGCCATCATCCGGCCGTGCTGATGTGGCGCGAGCATCCGGCGGCCTTGACCGAATATTACAACGCCTGCCTGACGGAATGGGAGCGTCGCGGCTATCGCAAC
>DATCFX010000784.1:0-2681 GCA_036509275.1 Pirellulales bacterium
TCGCTCATCATGCTCGACGGCTGGACCAACGACGACATGCTGCTCAAAGCCGACGTGGCCATGCACATCACCTGGCCCAAGCTCGCCGCGACCCATACCTGGCGGCTTGACGACGAGCACGAGGGCAAGCTCGCGTCACGCGACGCGACGCTCCGCGAGCTGCGGCAAACGCTCGAGGACGCCCGGGCGTATTGGACCGTGCAAAAAGCCCGGCGGGCAACAAGCCAGTCCGCGCTCGAGCGGGACATTCGCTTCGACGCGCTGGGGCCGGTGCTCGACGGGCAAATGCCGCTCATGGTGCAAGCCGACGAAGTGCAGCAGATTCAGGGGGCCGTGGCGCTGGCCGAGCGCCTGGGGCTCAAGCTCATCATCTACGGCGGCTACGACGCGCCCGAGTGTGCCGAACTGCTCAAGCAGCATCACGTGAGCGTGATTGTGGCCGGCGTCACGCGGTTGCCGCAGCGGCGGCACGACCCTTACGATGCGGCCTATACCGTGCCGGCCCGGCTACACGCTGCCGGCGTGCGGTTCTGCCTGGCGGGCGTGAGCCGGATGGGCAACACGCGCAACCTGCCGTACCAGGCCGGCATGGCCGCCGCTTATGGGCTTGCCCCGGACGCGGCGCTCAAAGCCATCACGCAGTGGCCGGCCGAAATTCTGGGCGTCGGCGACCGCATCGGCTCGCTGGTCGCCGGCAAGGATGCCACGCTGATCGTCACGACCGGCGACGTGCTGGAAACGCCCACCCGCGTGACGCGAGCCTATATCCAAGGCCGCGCCGTCGACCTCTCCGACCGGCAGACGCGGCTCTGGACCAAGTACCAGGAAAAATACCGCCGGCTGCGCGAGGCGGAGGCAGACAAATAGACGGCCAGGACGAAGAAGGAGAACCACGAAGATACGATGGTCACGAAGAAGACGGATTTTTGTGTTCTTTGTGAACTTTGTGCCTTTGTGGTCGTTTCCTCTTTATTGCTGCGGCTCGAACCGCAAGGCGGCACTGTTGATGCAATAACGCAGCCCGGTGGGTTGCGGGCCGTCGTCGAACACGTGGCCGAGATGGGCACCGCAGCGGCTACAGCGGACTTCGTCGCGCAGCATGCCGTGGCTGTGATCGCCGATTTTTTCCAGGGCTGCCCCTTGCGCCGGCTGCCAGAAGCTCGGCCAGCCAGTGCCGGAATCGAACTTCGTATCGGCTTGAAACAACTCCTGCCCGCAACAGGTGCAGAAGTAAGTGCCCGGTCGGTGCTCGTCCCAGAACTGGCCGCTAAAGGCGCGCTCGGTCCCTTGCTTGCGACAGATGTGGAACTGCTCAGAACTGAGCTCGGCCTTCCACTGATCATCGGTCTTCTGAATTTTTTCGGTCATGGGGCTTCGACCCTGTGGGGATTGGTTGCTCGCTGCCGTATTCTAGGCGCCGCCTTCCCCAGAAAAACCGGACGACCGGGAAAAAAGCAGAGCGGAACGGTTTGCTCAGAAGCCTGCCCCGAGAACTCGGCCGCGACTGAACCAACCGCCCGCCCGCTTGCCTGCTTTTTTTCATGTCCGGCTCCGCTCGCCGGACCTACGGGCCGCTTTATGCACTGCGGCGGATGACGCCGCCCTGCGGCACGTGGTCTGCGGCGGCGACCGCCGCCAGCACGAGATCGTCAATGCCGCGTCGCTGGCGGTTCGAGACCCGGCGCGTGAGCAGGTTGGCCAGGCCACTGGGGCGGCTGGGCCGCTCGATGACGGTCAGCGCATCGACCAGGCGAACGACACCGGGAACACGCCGAGCCCGGCTTTGGGCCAGTTGTCGCTCGTAATAGCTGCCGACGCGGCCGCTGAGCGTGACAATGCCGTCGGCAACTTCCACGCGCAGGAACCGAAGTCGCGGCACGTGCAGTTGGCCGAGCGTCAACAAGACGCGGCGCTGGAGGTTCAAATCGGCCGTGGTTTGCGGCGCCGGATAAAAGGTGGGTTGCATCGTCGGGATTCCTTATGCGAGTGGCGGTCGTAACTGGAAGCGTTCTGAGCCGAGAACTGACGACACGCTCGCCGGCAACACCACATAAGACACCTCCGTAGCTCAAAGGTTCGAAGATCGGGTCCGCGCTGGCGCGGGCCCCGCAAAAAAGTCCAACGCCCAGCGGCAACTTTTCCGTTCGCACAAGAATCGCGTGGTGCAGCACACGCTGATCGCGGCGGAGTAAGCGGCATCCAGCGTCAAATCATTATTAATATCGTAATCTAAGTGATGTTTTTCCAGCCCAGGCTTTCTCTTTTTTCTTAGTTAACGCCTTAATCGTTGCCTTCAAAGAGTTTATGTATCGGTTGCAGCCCGCCGGGGCCGGCCGCTGTTGGGCATCCGGCATCAGGCTCAACCGCAACGCGCTGGGCGTGGTGGACGAAAAACAACCAAAAATTTGACTGCCGGCAGCGGATCGGTTACTGGTAGAGATGGCTGGCTGATCCAGCCTGTGGAACATTGCTGATGCATTCCTGTCACTGGGAGGGCCGCAATGCAAGATCCGCCTGGTTTATAGAGCGTGCCGGTGCGGCCGACTCAAAAACGGCTCGTTCCTGCCGCTCTCCACCGGCTCGTTCATTTCCTCCTCGATCAACCGAGGCCCGCCCGCAACCAGCGTGGCGGGTTTTTTATTGCGCCGCAGGAGAGAAATGAATCGGGCGCCGCGGAGCGA
>DATCFX010000785.1:0-13331 GCA_036509275.1 Pirellulales bacterium
GTTTGGCCGCCGGCGAACGAGCGCCGGCCGCGTCGGCAGTTGTGGTGCCTTCAAGGCTCAGCGGCCATTGTTCGACGACCCGCAGTTCGTGCCGCGCCAGCACGCGTTCCAGACTGTCGTGCTCCAGCGTATCGGCGTCCACGATGCACGACCAAACGGCCAGCGGCTGCGTCGCCGGAGCCTGGGCCTCGCTGAGTTCTAGTTGTAGCGCGATCGCCTTGGCATCCACCGGTACGAGACCCAACTGTGTCAATGCGACTTGCAGGCCGACTTGTTGTTCGGGCGGAACAGGCGCACTAGACGGTTTCGCAGCCAGTGCCGAGGGAGAACTCGCCGCGGCTGCTGGATACGCACTTTCCGGCGCGTGGTGGGCGAACTGATCGGCGGCCGCATGCTCGGCTGCGGCGGCCGGCGATTTTGTCGACCGGTGCGGCAGGCTCACCACCGCCACCAACAGCCCGGCCGCCAGCGAAGCCGCGGCGTAGATCCAGGGCCGCTTGTTTCGCCAGCGGGCCGGCGGCTTGTCGGCCGGATGCGCGGTGGACACGTGAGATTCTGAAAGCAACTGGCGTTCGGCCTTGCGGAGCACGCGCTGCGGAAAACCCTCGCCGAGCTGCCCGAGGGGTAGCGCCCGCAGCCCATCGCCGAGCGCTCGCAACTCCGCCAGCAATTGTCGGCTGGCAGGTTGCTCGGCCAGCAGGCGCTCGGCCCGGGCCAACTCGTCGCCGGCCAGTTCGCCGTCGAGATAGGCGCACAGCAGTTCGTCGTCGGAAAGTGGAGTCTGGTGGTCGGTCATGGTTTGGTCGGCGAAGTGGGCGCCGCGGTCAGCCCCGCGGGGGGCTCGGACGGATCAAGTTCTTTCAAATACTCGCGGAGTTGCATCCGGGCCCGAAACAGCCGGCTGCGGACCGTGCCGATGGGCAGATCGAGCAAGCTGGCGATCGTCCCATAGTCAAAACCTTCCATCTCGCGCAGCACGAGGGCTTCGCGATAATCCTGCGGCAGCCGGGCCAGCGCCGCTTCCAATTGTGCGGCCCGCTCGGTCCGCTCGAGTCGTCCCGACGGCGACTCGCCGGCGTCGGCCGGCCCGATCGCCGCCTCGCGCATCTGTTCGACGCTGCGGGCCGGCCGGCGGCGGCGCGCCAGCGTGCAGGCAGCGTTGGCGGCGATGCGGTACAGCCAGGTATAAAACAAGGCCGAACGGCGAAACGTCTCGAGCTTGAGGAAGGCCTGAACAAAGCTCTCTTGCACCACGTCCTCGGCATCGGTGGCGGAGCCGAGGATCTGGGTCATGGCACGGTGCAGCCGGTCCTGGTACTTGAGCACCAGGCGTCCAAAGGCGGCAGAGTTGCCGGCCAGCGCCTCGTCGATAAGCTGTTCGTCGTTCACGACAGACCTTGGACGCGATTGGCAGGCAATCAGTTCCCGCGTCGCCCGGAAAAGCGGCCGGGGGCTAAAAGCAGCACCTTTGTTTGCCATGATCGGCCGATCGCCGGCGACTGTCAAACAGCAGCCGCCGGCGGCATCCGGTCTGGCCGTTTCGGGGGCGGTTTGTTCTGATAGGCGGGAGCCGGCCGGCCACAGCGCGGCCCACCGGTCCGGAACAGAAAATCGATTCGTCACCTTTCGGATTGCACGATGACCATCGAACCCCTTGAACCCGAGGTCCCGGTCCCCGCCGTCGATGATGCCGCCTTGAGCGCGAATCCCTACGAAGCCCCCTCCGCGCCCAATACGCTTCAGCCGGACGAAGAATCGGAGGCGCAATCCGAGGAAGCCGCCGCGCGCGAGTGGCTCGAACACGTCTACCAGGGGGACCATGTCCGGCAACTGTCGGTCCGCTCGATCATCACCGGCATGCTGATCGGCGGGGTGATGAGCATCTCGAACCTGTACGTGGGGCTCAAAACCGGCTGGGGGCTGGGCGTCACCATCACGGCCTGCATCGTGGCCTACGCCGTGTTCAAGGCCCTGGAAGCCGTCGTGCCGCGCTACCGCCGCGATCCCTTTACCGTGCTCGAAAATTACACCATGAGCAGCGCCGCCAGTGCGGCGGCTTACATGTCGTCGGCCGGGCTGGTGTCGGCCTTGCCGGCGTTGTACATGGCCACGGGGCGGCAGTTGCTCTGGTGGGAAATCATGAGTTGGCTGGGGGCCGTGTCGGTACTGGGCGTGTTCATGGCCATTCCGCTCAAGCGGCAGCTCATCAATATCGACAAGCTGCCGTTTCCCAGCGGCATCGCCACCGCCGAAACGCTCAAATCGATGCACACCGAAGGCACTGAGGCGATGGACAAAGCCCGCTCACTGATGTGGGCGGCCGTGGGGGGAGCGTTTCTGGCTTTTTGGCGCGATGCTTGGGCCAGCGTCTGTCTATGGGTGGGAAATACCATCGGCGCCGCGCAGGCAGCGGCCGGCGGCAAGTTCCTGGCGAAGCTGGCGTTCCCCTCGGAATTCCCACTGTTCCCCGGCGCCGTGGGGCACGACCTGCTCAAAAAGCTGACGATCGGCTTCGAAGGTTCGCTGATCATGATTGCCGCTGGGGCCATCATGGGCATTCGCGTCGGTGTCTCGCTGCTCATCGGCGCCGCCATTTATTACGGCGTCCTCGCGCCGGTATTGATCAACCTTGGAATTGTCGGGCCGGGCTATCGCGAGATCGTCGGCTGGACGCTGTGGCCGGCCACGGCCATGATGGTCACTTCCGGCTTGTTGTCGTTTGCCTTTCGCTGGCGGACGGTGTTGCGGGCGTTCAGCGGGCTGGGGGCCATGTTCGGTTCCAAGCCGCGCGGCAACGACGCGCTGGCCCACGTCGAAGTTCCCGGCTCGTGGTTCGTCGTCGGCACGCTCGTCTCGGGCACCGCGTGCGTGCTGCTAGGCCATTTCCGTTTCGGCATCACCTGGTGGATGGGCATTCTCGCCGTACTGCTGACGTTTGTGCTGTCGATCGTCGCCGCCCGGGCCACGGGCGAAACCGATGTCACGCCCGTGGGCGCGATGGGCAAGATCACGCAATTGATGTACGGCTTTATCGCGCCCACGAGCATCACCACCAACCTGATGACCGCGTCGATTACGGCCGGAGCATCCGCACATTCGGCCGACCTGCTCACGGATCTCAAGAGCGGCTACCTGCTGGGTGGCAACCCGCGCAAACAGACGATCTCGCAATTGTTCGGCGTGTTGGCCGGAACGCTGGTCTGCGTGCCCGTGTATTTGATCGTCGCTCAACCCTCGAAGCTGGGCACGGAAGAATTGCCGGCGCCGGCCGCCAGAGTCTGGGAGGGCGTGGCGCTGATGATTGCCAACACCTTTGGCGGCAATCAGACGCAGCCCGCCTCAAGTCCATCTGACGGCAAATCGGCTCCCGCATCTGGCCCATCGGTCACCCCGAAAGCGGAGACGCCGCAATTATCGGCAGAGCCGGCCAAGGCGGGCGCCGAAAGAAAGAAGAAGCGGCTCGACCAATCGGCCATGATCGCGATGGCCATCGGCGCCGCGATCGGCATCCTGCTTACGCTGGTCGAAGAATTCAGTCCGCCAGGGACGCGGAAATGGCTCCCCTCGGTCACGGGACTGGGCATTGCCGGCGTCATTCCAGCATTCAATTCGATCTCGATGTTCCTGGGCGCCCTCGTCGCCTGGATCCTTTCCAAAGTCAGCCCCGCGATGGCCGAAAAATACGTCGTCCCCGTCTCCTCCGGGCTGATTGCCGGCGAATCGCTGATGGCCGTCTCGATCCTTCTCTGGCAAGAAGCCCCCGGCCTCTACGCGGAAATGCAGAGCTACTTTGCCACGCTCTTTTCCGGCGGTTCATAGCGCGAGAAAAAAGGCCTCGTTCCTTTGCGTGGCGGCGGTACACAGGAGTGTGCCTGCTACTTTGGGCAACCAGCCCCATTCATCCTTCCGCATTCCTCCTTCCGCATTTCCTCACAGTCCCTCGTTCAGCGGGTGCAGGTCGGCGGGGAGAAAGCGGCCGTCGCGGCGAATCAGCTCGCCGTCGAACCAGATTTCGCCGCCGCCGTACTCGGGCGTCTGGATCAGCACCAGGTCCCAGTGGATGCGGCTGCGATTGCCGTTGTCGCAGTCGTCGTAGGCGTTGCCGGGCGTGAGGTGCAGCGAGCCGCCGATCTTCTCGTCAAACAGCGTGTCCAGCATCGGGCGGCGGATCTTGTTGTTGCAACCGAGCGACCATTCGCCGATGTACCGGGCTCCCTCGTCTGCGTCGAGAATGCGATTGAGCGCGTCGGTCTGATTGGAACTGGCGGCGCGGACGATCTGGCCTTCGCAAAATTCAAACTCGATGTTCTGGAACACCGTGCCCTGGTAGCGCGAGGGGGCGTTGTAGCGGATCACGCCATTGAGGCTGTCGCGGATCGGGGCGGTAAACACCTCGCCGTCGGGTATGTTGCGCTGCCCGTGACAGGGGCGCACCTGCATGCCCTTGATCGAGAATTCCAGCTCGGTGCCGGGCGCCACGATCCGCACCCGATCGGCCGCCTGCATTCGCCGCACCAGTGGCTCCTGGTCGCGGGCCATGCCGGCGTAGTCGGCCGTGCAGACCTCGAAATAAAAATCCGCAAAGCCCTCGCTGCTCATGTCGGCCGCCTGGGCCATGGCGTCCGTGGGATAGCGGAGCACGACCCAGCGGGTGTGCGGCACGCGCACTTGCGTATGCACGGGATGCCACCAGTGCTGCTGGTACAAGTCGAGCTTGGCCGCCGGCACGTCGGCAAACTGGCTGCTATTGGCCGCGCCGCGGATGCCGATGTAGGCATCCATCTGCTGCATCCGCTCGCGCTCCAGCCCACCGGCCAAGGCCAGACTCGTGGCGTTGCCGTGGCGGTACAGGGCCCGCAGCACCGCGTTGTTCTTCAGCGTCACCAGCGGAAATGCACCGCGCGCGGCCGCCAACTCCATCAGCCGGCAAACGAGCGTCGGATCGGGCAAGTCGTAGGCCTCGATCAGCAGCTTCTCGCCGGCAGCCAGGCGGCAGCTATGATCGATCAGGATTTCGGCCAGCCGCAAGAGGCGGGGATCGGACATGGGAAGTCAATGATGAAGTAGGAATGATGAATGATGAATGGGGGGAAAGAAGACACAGGCGCGGCCCGCCGTCAACACATCTTCGTCATTCATCATTCCGCATTCCTACTTCATCATTTCCCTCAGTCGCTCGTGGCCAGCAGGTTGGCGGTGATGTAGTCGAGCACGTCGCGGATGCTGATCACGCCGACCACGCGGCCTTCGCTGACCACCGGCATGTGACGATAACCGCCGATGTCCATCTTGTGCAAGGCGAAGGCGATGCGAGCGTCCGACTCGACGGTCTCGGGATTGGCCGTCATGAACTCCGAGATCGGCGCGTCTTCCATCGCCGCGGCGTCCACGTTCAGCCGGTGCAGCGCGTCGCGCTCGCTAAAAATGCCCACCGGCTCGTCGCCGTCGGCGATCACCACGCAGCCGATGGAGTGCGCCACCAGCATGTCCAGCACGTCGCGGACCGGCGTGTCGGGCGCGACGGTAATCGGCTGCCGCGGGGCCAGGGCGAAGACCCGGTCCTTGAGCAAGCTCCGCTCCAGTCCGGTGTGCTGCGGGCTAGAGAGAAACTCCAGCGGCTGCTGACACTGCTGGCAGCTATCCTCGCCATCGATATTCTCATGACCGCAAAAAGGACAATGCACCATAGCTTGGCCCCCTCAAAGATGCGCAGCACCGTAATTTCCCATTCATCACTCTGCACTCATCAATCATCACTCATCGTTCTGCATTTCCCCTCCCCCCACCGTCCACGTTTCTCCGCCTTGGAAGAGCTTTTGCAGATCGCCTTCGCCGCGCGTGCGGCGGCTCTCGGCAATCTGCTCGTTGAGCAGCTCCTCATAACGCGGCCGGTCGACGTCGCGAAAGACGCCGATCGGTTCGGGGAATTCCGGATAGCGCATGCGGCTGAGGAAGTAGGCCAGGCTCGGCTCCGGCAGCTTCTCGTCGTGAAACAGCAGGTCGTCCTCGCTGATGCCTTTGCCCAGCGTGACCACTTCCGGATTCATGCCGTTCAAGCGGATGCCGCGATCGCGATTCTTGCCAAACACCAACGGCCGGCCGTGCTCCAACTCCAGCGTGGTGTCGGCCTTGGTTTCGCGCTCCGTGGCGTAGTCGAACGCGCCGTCGTTGAACACGTTGCAGTTCTGATAAACCTCGACGAACGAAATCCCGCGATGCTCGGCCGCCCGCTTGAGTACCATCGCCAGGTGCTTGATGTTCGTGTCGATCGAGCGGGCCACGAACGTGGCTTCGCAACCGATGGCGATCGACAGCGGGTAGAGCGGATTGTCGATCGTGCCCATCGGCGTGCTCTTGGTCACCTTGCCCAGCGGCGAGGTGGGCGAATACTGCCCCTTGGTCAGGCCGTAGATGCGGTTATTGAACAGCACGATGTTGATATCGAGATTCCGACGGATGCAGTGGATCAGGTGATTGCCGCCGATGCTCAAGGCGTCGCCGTCGCCGGTGATGACCCACACCGACAGATCAGGCCGGCAGGCCTTGATGCCCGTGGCAATCGCCGGGGCGCGGCCGTGGATTGAGTGGATGCCGTAGGTGTTCATGTAATAGGGAAAGCGGCTCGAGCAGCCGATGCCCGAGACGAACACCATGCGCTCGGGCGGCACGCCCAGCGTGGGCAGCACCTTTTTCATCTGCGCCAGGATGGAATAATCGCCGCAGCCTGGGCACCAGCGCACGTCCTGGTCGCTGGCGAAATCGGCGCTCGTGAGCACCGGCAGGGACGAAGCTTCGACCGACATGTCTTGAACCGCCTTTTTGTGTGCAGCTTGTGAAATCACAAAGCCGCGACCGGTGGTCGCGGTAGCGTGCCGCGACCACATCGCGGCTTTATGGTCCGCCCGCTTTTATTGCAGCATCTCCTGGATCTTGGCCACGATTTCCGCCACGCAGAACGGCTTGCCCTTGACCTTGTTCAGCCCCACGGCGTCCACCAGGTAGGCGGCCCGCACCAACAACCGCAGTTGCCCCATGTTCAACTCGGGAACCAGCACCTGCTCGTAGCGGCCGAGCACCTCGCCCAGGTTCTTCGGCCAGGGATTGAGATACCGCAGATGGGCGTGGGCCACCGGCTCGCCCAGCTCGATGCAATCGGCAACCGCCGTGCGGCAGGCGCCATACGTGCCGCCCCAGCTCAGCACCAGCAGCCGGCCGGTCTCGGGCCCGAACACGTCTTGCGCCGGAATGTCATCGGCAATGCCCGCCACCTTGCGCGCCCGGGTGTTGATCATGTGTTGATGGTTTTCGGGATCGTAGCTGACGTTGCCGGTGATGTCCTGCTTCTCGAGCCCGCCGATGCGGTGCATCAATTTGGGCGTACCGGGAATGGCCCAGGGCCGGGCCAGCCGCGCGTCGCGCTCGTAAGGATGGAACACGTCGCCGTTGGCCGTGGGCTCGGGATGCGTAACTTCGATTGGCTCCAGTGCCTGCGCGTCGGGAATGCGCCACGGCTCCGAACCGTTGGCGATATAACCGTCGCTGAGCAGCATCACGGGAGTCATGAACCGCGTGGCGATGCGCCAGGCCTCGCGCGCCACGTCAAAACAATCCGCCGGGCTGCGGGCCGCAATGACGGGCATCGGGCATTCGCCGTTGCGCCCGCACATGGCTTGCAGCAGGTCGGCCTGCTCGGTCTTGGTGGGCAGCCCGGTGCTGGGGCCGCCGCGCTGCACGTTGATGACGATTAGCGGCAATTCGGTCATTACGGCCAGGCCCATCGCCTCTTGCTTGAGCGCGATGCCCGGCCCGCTGGAGGTGGTCACGGCCATCGCGCCGCTGAAGCTGGCGCCGATGGCCGACGTGATGGCGGCGATTTCATCTTCAGCCTGGAACGTGCGCACGCCGAAGTTCTTGTGCTTGGCCAATTCGTGCAGGATGTCGCTGGCAGGGGTAATCGGATAGCTGCCCAGAAACAACTCGCAGCCGCTCTTGCGAGCCGCCGCGATCAGGCCCCAGGCCGTGGCCTCGTTGCCGGTGACGTTGCGGTACAGGCCGGCGGGCAGCGTGGCCTTGGAGACGCGAAAATGGCTGGCAAAGGCCTCGACTGTTTCGCCGTAGTTGTAGCCGGCGCGCAGCGCGCGGCGATTGGCTTCGGCAATTTCGGGACGCTTGCCGAACTTGGCGTCGATGTAGCGCAGCGTCGGCTCCAGCGACCGGTCGTAGAGCCAGAAAACCAAACCCATCGCATAAAAGTTTCGGCAGCGGTCGCTTTCTTTGACGCCCAGCGCCTGCTCGGCGACGGCCAGCCGCGTGAGCCGCGTCATGTCGATCTTGAACAACTGGTAAGCGGCCAGGCTGCCGTCTTCCAGCGGATTGGTCGCGTAGCCGGCCTGCTTGAGGCCTTTGTCTTCGAACGCGTCTTCGTTGACGATCAGAATCCCGCCGCCGACCAGGTCGGTCAGATTGGTCGACAGGGCCGCCGGGTTCATCGCCACCAGCGCGTCGACCTGGTCGCCGGGCGTGAAGATTTCTTTGCTGGCGAAATGGATCTGAAAGCCGCTGACGCCGGCCTTGGTGCCGCGCGGCGCGCGAATCTCGGCCGGAAAGTCGGGAAACGTGGCCACGTCGTTGCCGGCCAGCGCCGAGGTATTGGTCAATTGCGTGCCGGCCAGTTGCATGCCATCGCCCGAGTCGCCGCAAAAGCGGACAGTGGCCTGCAGGAGTTCGATAATCGGTTTGGGTTCTGCGGTAGCCATCAGTGGTTTTTGTTCCAACTCAGTAGCGGGGTGGCGTGGCGGGGAGGCGATGCCGGCGCAGCGCGGGCGCGGCCAGCGGTACGTTTAGGGCCCCTCGCGATCGTGAATCACCGGGTGCGCCACCGGCGGGAGGTTGTAAATCGTCTTGGGAAAATGCTCGACGAGGTAGTGGACGATGCCGGCCACTTCGACGATGCCCACCGGCCGGCCCTTGACGTCGATCAGCGGCAGCCGGCGATATCCGCCGGACGACATCCGCAGAATGGCGGACGCCACGCTCGCATCGGCCCGCAGCACGACGGGCGCGGGGATCATCACCGTTTCGATCGGCGCGTCCAGGTCGTCGCGCCGCTGCATGACGCCCAGCGCGTCGCGTTCGGTAAAGATGCCGGCCAGGCGGCCGCCGGAACACACGAGCACCGCCCCGGCGCCGTTGTCTTTCAGCAGCGCGAAGACTTCGCGGATCGAAGCCTGGGGCTCGACACACAGCGGGCGATGCGGGGCCGCCTGATCGACCGTGTCGGTCGTGAGTTGCAGCTCAATATCCACGCCTGTCCCTCCATGCTGGCAGAGGGTCTTTTGGCGGTGGCAAGAATGTCGCTCGTGTCACCGCCCAAGCAATTGCGGCGGACGAGCCAAAGTAAAGCAGGTCTGGATCGGTGAGCGCGACGGAACCAATCATTCCGCCGGCGCGATTCGGACAGCCTTACCGGCTGCGCCGCAACGCTCCAACCAACTGCAAGCCCTACGCGGTATCAGTAGGCGGTTCGACAAAACCACGTCTGCGACGCGTTTCGACCGCCTACTCTCGAATCTACCACGACGCGGGGCAAAAAGAAACTTTTCGCCCCCTTTTTCACGCACGGCCGTCAAAGCCGCTTCGAGCCAGCGCCGAAACACGCCACCGTCCGCACGGCCGACTGCTAGCGTTTGTGTGCTTTGTCAGCCGCATTCCACGACCAGGCAGGGGGGCTGGATTTTTTGCGGCCAACTGAAACTTTTCGATTGTGTCGCCGCGGCGCGATTGCTAAAGTGCTCCTCAATCGCGGCTACGATAGCCCGATGGAACCTCGGCTACGACTGCCGAACAAGGGGCACGGTTGCCCGCTAGCCTGGCCGCAGGGGAGATACGAACCTCCCTTGCGGCGAGGCTATTTTTTTTGCGCGGATGCGCCCACGTCGCGCTCGATTCAACAGCCACGGGCATGGCACCCAGATGATTTTTGCGCAGCGCGAATCGACGAACCGCTACTTCAAGTTCGCCAGGATGGCGGCCGGCGTCCAGTACGCGTCGCAATGCTGGCGGAACGCGTCGCGGTCGAGCAACTGCGTGACGTACAACTCGGCTACGACGGGCGTAGCTAGCGTATCCCGGGCGCTGGTCCAGTGAATGTCGTAGGCAGCCGAGTCGACGGTTTTTTCCCCGGCATCGACGACTTCGGCTTCCGGCCGCTGGGCAAACGACACCTCGCAATGCTGCCGGGTCCAACCCAACAGGGCCCAGACCTTGATGCGATTGCCCTTCGGATCGACATAGACCGGCACCATCATCCGCAGGTCGCCAGAAAGATCGGCATCTTGGCGCGGATCGGCTGACCAATTGCTGAACGTCCGCGCCGCCGGTTCGGCGCGGCGTGCAAGATCGTCGGGCAGAATCGACTGCATGCCAAGCTGTCGGCTGACGACTACCGCCGCGCCGAGAAACAAGTCTTCCATCGACGCTAGCTCATGGGCCAGATTTGCGGTCACCGGCCCGGCCTGCGTCAGCCGGTGCATTTTTTCGAGCGCCTGGCGACCGAACGTGCCCTCCAGTGCTTTGGCCAGAAACCGGTAGCCCTCCGCTCGCCGCAAATAGCTCGTGGCCAGCGGCTCGGCCGAAAGTTCCGGGCTGACGGTGAACTCGGGGCGTTGCCCTTTTGCCGCTTTTGCGCCGGCTGGTGGCGGCAGCGCCTTGGTATGGGTTTCCCGGGCTAGGGCGAGGGTCCCTTTGAATAATTCTTCCAGATGCGCGCGGTAGGATTTCGAAAGCTCGAGCCGCTTGGCTTCCGCCGCCTTGCCCGGCTCGATCAGCGGCTCCAGCGACCAGGCCGTGTAGTCGTACCAGCCGGAAGTCGCGGTCGGCGTCAGCGAGAGTTTTCCGGCGTGGACCTGCTTGATTAGTTCGTTCATCAGGTTGAAGTCGTCGGGCGCTGGCCCGGGACCAACCACACGGCGAAAGAGATCGCCTTCGAACGAGCGGGACGGCGGGAAAAAGCAGACGATTTCCAAGCCGGGCGAAGCAGCCGCGCCGTCCTTGAGCAGCGTTCGCAGATCGTCCTGTGCAAGCGGATTGGTCAGCCGCGAGACGAGTTCGAGATAGGCCTTGTAAGTCGTGCGGCTGGCGGCCTCGCGGCCCAGCGCGGCGGCCAAGGTGTCGGCCCCGCCCGCCGAAAGCGGCCGCTGGAGCAGCCGATCTTGCTTGAAAATGCGCTTGAGTTCGGGCGACCAGGTGTAAAAGCCAATCGGCAGCGAACTGGCCTTGTCCCCCTCGAACTCGGCAATCTTGTCGCCAACCGCCGGTTCGACCGCGGCGGGAAGGTGTTCGGCCAGCCCTCCCAGCTTCGCTCCGGCCAGCAAGACCACCGGCGGCGCGTCACCCGGCGCATCCTTGAAGATGTCGGCGATCAGGGCCGACAGCATCGAACGCTTGCCAGCGAAGCGGCCTGCGCCGTTCTGGGTCGCCAACTCCACGGCCGCATACAGACCGTCGTCAAACGCCTTGGCCTTCTGCACCAGCAGCGCCGCCGGCAGCATGCCGCTACGCCCGATGCCCGCCAGCGTCGGCACCAATTTCGATTCGGCCGTTTTGAAGGCCACCTCCTGCCGCCGCAGCCAGCCTGACACCGGCTTTCCGGCAGCCAGCAGCGAGACGCCGACAAAATCGCCTTGCACCTGGCTGACGGCCAATACCTGGCCGGCTTTTACCTGGGCCACTGTCCGGTCTTCCACCCGTACATCGGCTGTCGGCGGAACCACCGTCACCGTGTCGTCGGCCTGGATCGTCCCCTGCGGGCGCGAAATATCCGGCTTCTGCAGATCCAGCCGCAGCACCTGGGGGGCCAGATTCAACTTGAGACGGTAGTCACCGGCCACGATTTCGCGGGTCCTGGGCTGCTGGCTGGCGTCGGCCGGTGGCTCGGCCTGCGACGCATGCGCGGGGGTGCTTTCCGTCGGTCCATTGGACCAACAGCCAGCAGTCAACAGCAGGGCAACACCGAGGAGCGGAAGAAGTTTTGTCATGGGACCATTCTGCCGAGTGCAGGGGCGAACGAGGCACGCAGGGCCACTATTGCTGATTCTAGTGCTGGCAACGGTTGAGGAAAGCCGTGACAAGCTGGCATGCCCGGCCGCACAGCCAGCCGGCCCGGCACCGTCCGCCAGACCAGCCCGGTCTGGCCCGAGATTCTGGCGCCGATCGTCGCCCATCCCTAACTGTCTTCTCTCGTTCGGCATTCGGCATTCCTTATTTCCTGCGGCTTCGACGATCCTTTCCGTCCGACTGTTCTCGACATGCAACGGGCCGGCGCGTATTCTTTGGCCCCCGTGGCGGTCGTGGAAATACCGCCGGACAGGTTGGTTCGAAGGAAAAGAAACCATGCACATGCCGCTGCTGGCGAAGCGATTTTTCGTTCGGTTGATCCCCGTGGTTGTCGTGGGCTATTGGTTGGCGGCGCCGCGGCTGGCGCTGGCCGAAACGCTGGTTCCCGGCACGGGCGAACAAGCGGCAGCCGTGGGCGACGACTTCGAAAATCCGCAGTGGAAATTCATCTTCAACTCGCCCAAGAGCAGCGACGACGTCGACAAAGAGACCCGCTCGCCTTTGGGATTTGCCACCAATCGCCGCTGGTTCGAAAGCGGACATCGCGGCCAGCCCGACGTGCTCAAGCGGGTGGCGACGCCCGAAGGCGGCTTGGCGGGCAGCACCGGCGCGTTGCTGATCCGGTCGTTGTACACTGGCGTGCCCAACTCGCCTTCCGGTTCGACCCACCAGGACGACCTGGTCGGCAACACGAAAAGCGGGCTGGGCGGCGTCGTGCCCGTGAGTTGGAAGCCCAGCGTCGTGGTGCGCGTCTTTCTGCCGCCTTGGGAACAATGGGAAGACCGCGTCGGCACCAGCTTTGCCCTGCGCGCCAACTGCAAAGGCAGCAAACCCGGCAAGGAAGGCGAGATCTATTGGCCGGGGCTGTTCATCACGCGCAATGCCATCGACCAATACAACAAGTCGTCGGCCTCGCTGCTGGTGCGGGGACGCGAAAGCGGCCATGACTATCCGGTGCGTAAGATCGAAACGACCGGCTGGTGGACGCTGGGCCTGTCGTTTACTCCCGACGGGTCGGTCCACTACTATGGCCACCCGGGCGTCGGCGACCTGACGAGCGAAGACCACCTGGCATCGCACTATCCCTATGGATTTCGGTGCGAGGTGTTCCAGAATTATTTCTTCAACGTGGTCAGCGCCGACAACGGCCGCTCGTGGTCGACGCCCTGGGTCATCGACGATCCCACACTCTACATGGCCAATCGCCCGGCCGCCTC
>DATCFX010000786.1:0-1158 GCA_036509275.1 Pirellulales bacterium
GGCTTTCCATCAGTCATCGGCTGGCAGTCATCGGCTGGCCCGCGCCGCGTTGTACCAGTCGAGGATCTCGACCCCGTTCCAATGCAATACGCCGGCGTAGCGGCTGATGTGGGCGTAGACCGCTTCGAGGTATTTGATCCGGTGCGGCTGGCCGCTGATATAGGGATGGATCGCGATCGCCATGACCTTGGCCCGTTCCGCCCCCTCCTGATAGAGCCGCTCAAAGCTGTCGATGCAGCGCTCGGTGAAATACCGCGATTCATGGTGCTGGACGAGCATCATCGGGATGTCGTTGAGCTCGACCGAATAGGGCAGAGTGACGAGCGGGCCGCGATTGGTGCGGATTTCGGTCGGCTCGTCGTCATAGACCCAGTCGCCGAGATATTCGATCCCGGCCGCGGCCAAGAGCTCGGGCGTCTCATAGGTCTCGGTCAGCCCCGGGCCGAGCCAGCCCCTGGTCCTGACCCCGGTAAAGCGTTCCAGCACGTCGAGCGACTTGGCGATCATCGCCGCCTGATCATCGACCTTGTGGATCGGCATCTGCTCCCAGGCGTGGCCCATGAATTCCCAGCCGGCGTCCCGCGCCGCACCGGCGACCCGCTCGTATTCCTCGCACACCCGGGCGTTGATCGACAGGGTCGGGCGAATCCCGAGGCGGCGGAACAGCTCGAAAAAGCGCCACACGCCCACCCGCATCCCGTATTCGTGCCAAGCCCAGTTGGGCAGGTCAGGCAGCAGCACCTGACCGGTTGGAGCCGGCAGCACCTGGCGCGCCATTGGCCGCGAGATCGACCAGTATTCGAGATTGACGATCGTCCACACGACGACCCGGGCCCTGCCTGGCAATTCGAGTGGCGGCCGGTCGACGATGGCCGAAAACGTGCTGCGCTTGCGCGGGATCATCTTCCCAAACCCGGGCTGCCTCGAAAATGACGCGCGTTACTGTCGCGCCACGCGGGTCGGCGCGCAAGCATTGCCGCCGCGGTCGGGCTGGCCGGCAGGACTGCCCCTTGTGCAATGCAGCACTGCAAAGTCAGCATTCGGCATGCCCTCTGCGCAGCCGACATCCTCAGCCGGTTGTTAGCCGGTGCGTTGGCCGAGCCGGAAGGGGTGGAGGCAATGAGACTGCAGTATTTCCGAGGCAATTTGTTCGTCGCG
>DATCFX010000787.1:0-1136 GCA_036509275.1 Pirellulales bacterium
TGGCCAGGCACAGCCGCTGCTTCATGCCGCGCGACAGGCCGTTGACGAAGTCCTCGCGTTTGTGCCCCAGGTCCAGCAACTCCAGGCAATCGTCGATCACCTGCTTGCGGCGCGTGCGTGGAATCTGGTAGGCCACGGCAAAAAAATCGAGAAACTCCCAGACTTTCATGCCGTCGTACACGCCGAAGTTGTCGGGCATGTAGCCCACGCTACGGCGCACGCCGCGCGGATCGCGCGTCACGCTATGACCGTTCACCGTGCCTTCGCCCTGTGTGGCCCGCAAGAGCGTGGCCAGAAAGCGGATCGTCGTGCTCTTGCCCGCGCCGTTGGGTCCGATAAAGCCGAACAGTTCGCCCGCCGGAATGCTCAGCGTCAGACCTTCGACGGCCGTGAAGTTGCCATATTGTTTGACGAAGTTGTTGAGTTCGATCATGCGCGACCGTGGGGGCGAAACTTGCTATTCAGGCTGCTCGATAGGATTCGACGGAGGCCGACGACCAGCGTCTCGCTCAGGCTCGGGCAACGGGCCGTAGTCCAGATGGGCAATCACCAAATTGGCAATGTGCGCCGGCACGGTGGCCGGCTCGATTTTCAGCCCCGGAATCGGCCCGGCCACCAGGCCGACGAGGCACAGTTCGTTAGCGTTGATATTGCTTGCGGCAATCGAAACCAGATCGCGCAAATCGAGTCCGTCGATCACTGCGGAACGCAATACCTGCCCCTGGCTCTTCGACGCTTTGGCAAGTGCCTGCCCGTATGCCTCAAGGGTCCCTGAATTTACTACTGCCAAATCGAACCAAGACAGCTCGGCGAGAGATACTTCGCGCTGCTCGCCGGAGTGCAGCGTGCCGATCGGTATCGCGCTGTGTTGGTCCATTAGCGCCGCGTGTTCGAGGTTCCAAGGCGTGTGATTTTCTACCCGGCAGCGGTCGCCGGACAGCCGCACCAACCGGATGCCGCCGGGCAGCGGCAGCATTTGCTCGCTGTGAACCATGCCGGTGGAGTTGGACGCGACTTGAAAGCCGTCGAGACTGACCCGGCCCGGCCGATCGTCGTCGGCTGCCACCGGCAGGCGCCGCAGCATGACGGTGTCTCGCTGCTGCCCTGCCAAAACTGGCACGCCGGTAAAAAACGGC
>DATCFX010000788.1:0-20481 GCA_036509275.1 Pirellulales bacterium
CAGGACGGCGGCGCCCCATTGAGTCGGCAGCAAGACCACCGCCAGGATGATCGCCAACAGGACCCGCACCTGCTGGGGCACTTGCAGGGCCCCGACCACCGGGGCCGTGATCATCAGGCCGCTGGTGCGCGCCAACACCAGCATGAAGATCATCACCGCGTTGACATTGTTGGCGATCAGTCCGTCCATCGATGCCTTTCCGGCGGCCAGCAGGCAAGCGGGCACCGATCCGCCCGACCCCCGGTCACAGCAAGTCGGGAATGCCGGTGAAGAGGTCGCGGAGGTACTGCGTCATTTGCACCAACAGCCAGGGTAGCGCCAGCGACAGCGCCAGCATCATGGCCAGCAGCTTGGGGACAAACGCCACCGTTTGTTCCTGGATTTGCGTGAGCGCTTGCAGCAATCCGACGATGAGGCCCACGATCAGGCCCGCCCCCAGCACCGGCGAACTCGCCAGCAGCGCGATCAGCATGGCCTGCCGGCCAAGATCGATGGCATCCTGTGCGTTCATGCGCGAGGGGTTACCGGCGTTGTCAGGAAGCCAGCGGCTGGAAGCTTTCCAGCAGCATGCCAATCGTCAGATGCCAGCCGTCGGCCAGCACGAACAGCAACAACTTGAACGGAAGCGAAATCATCACCGGCGGCAGCATCATCATGCCCATCGAAATGAGCACGCTCGAGACCACCATGTCCAGTACGAGAAACGGCAGATAAATCTGAAAGCCGATCAGAAAGGCCGTCTTCAGTTCGCTGAGAATGAAGGCCGGCACCAGTGCTTGCAGCGGCACGTCGTCGTAACTGCGCGGAGCGGTCGTGCCGGGCATGTACTTGAGAAACAACCACACGTCGTCGCTGTTGCCGGTGCGCTCGATTTGCAGGCTCATGAAGCGCCGCACCGGGCTGATGCCCGCCGTCCAGGCCTCTTCCAGCCCGATCTCGCGGTCGGTGTAGGGCTTGATGCCGTCGGCATACACCTGCTTCCAAACCGGCGTCATCACGGCCAGGGTCACAAACAGCGCGATCGAAGTGACCACCTGGCTGGGCGGCAATTGCTGCGTGCCCAGCGCCTGCTTCAACAGGCTCAGCACCACGATTACGCGGACGAAACACGTGGTCATCAGCAGTACGGCCGGCGCCATGCTGAGCACGGTCAGCAGCAGCATCACCTGCAAGGTGGAGGTCAGCCCGCCCGGGCTGGTCCAGGCTTGCGGCCCGCCGGCCAACGGCTCGGGCAGCGTGATCCTGGCCGGCAGATTCGGCGGTTCCTGGGCCAGCAGCGGCGCGTGCGAGGCGTTGGCCACGCCAATGGCCAACAGCAGCAGCAGGCCCAGCCGCCAGCCTTTGCCCCAGCGGGCAGACGGCTGGCGCCGGACTCCTGTATTGGCCGCGGCCGGGTTGCTCATACGGCCGTCTCCTCGGCGCCGGCACTTGTATCAGCGACTGCCGACGATGATTCGTCATCCAAGAAGCCGCGCGCCGGCTGCCGGGCAAACTGCTGAAAGACATGGCGGAAGGCGGCCGTCGAGCTTTGCGGGTCGGCCTGCCGGCACATGCCCGCCAGGCGATCCACTTCGGCCGGATCGGTAATCTCCGTGAGCGTGCGAACGCCGGCGGAAGAGATGGATATCAGAATCAGTTTCTGGCCGATGCGCACCAACTGGGCCGGCTGGCGCGGCGCCAGCGACACGCGTCCCAGCACTTCGACCACGTCGGTCGGCAGCGTCCGCCCGGTGGAAGGCAAGCTCTTTCGCAGCAGCCAGGCCGCCAGCAGAAACAGGCCCACGACCATTGCCAGGCTGGCCAGCATGGTGGTCAGCGAGGGCCCCGGCGAGCCGGCCGCCAGGCGGCTTGGAGCACCCTTGGTCGAACTGCCGCCGCCGGATGGGGCGGACAGTGGCAACGGACGTGGCGCCGCCGTGCTTGGCCCGCCCGGCACCACGAGGCCTGGCGCTCGCGGCCTGGACGCCAAATCCTGTGCGGAGGCAATCGCCGGCACGGCCACGCACGAGATCAGGATGAATGTCCGCAAATACTGCATCGCGATCAACGCCTTGTAGCCTGCCGTCGATAGTGGTCAGTGGTCAGTGGTCAGTGGTCAGTCGTCAGTGGTCAGTCGTCAGTCGTCAGTCGTCAAATTGCAACGGACAACGGACGACTGACCACGGACAGAATCAAACGGCGGATCCTTCGCCGGCCACGAGTTCGGCCACGCGCACGCAAAAATTGTCGTTGAGCACGAGCACTTCGCCCCGCGCAATCAGCCGGCCGTTGACGAAGATATCGACCGGGTCGCCGGCCAGCTTGTCCAGGGCCACGACAGACCCTTTGCGCAGCTTGAGCACTTCCTCCAGATACATGTGCGTGCGGCCCAGCTCGATCTTCAGATCCAGCTCAACGTCGCGCAACAGCTCGAGCGTGGCGACATCCTGCGAAGTGGCGGCCGGGGCCAGCTCTTCGAACTTGAAGGCCTTGAACCCGGCCGGAGAGGGGCCGCCGACCGCATCGACTGAAGACAAGGCGCGCTCCGCTTGGCGCAGCAGCTTTTCGATATCGTCGGCGGCGATTCCCGCCGGAGCGTCGGGCGGGGATTCAAGCGGTGCGCCGCTGGCGGCGCCCGCAACGACGGGCACGGGCGTTTCGCCCGCAACATGATCGAAGCCGGAAGAGGCGGCAGGTTCGCTCATCGGAATCCATTCCACAAACGGCCGCTGGCGGCCGCACACCCTGGCGCAGCACCGGCGGGCACTCAAACGAGCGTCATTGCTCGATGAAGGAAAACTCGCTAAACAGCACGGTCTCGAGGCACGGCTTGCCGATCGTGCGGTTAGTTGTCTCTAAAATCCGCCGCTTGAGCAAGCCCAACCCGGCTTCGGTGAAGTCGGCCATGTCGGCGCTGCGCACCGTGGCAATCACGTGGTCGCGAAACCGCTGTTTCTTGGCTTCGAACAAGCTGGCAAAAACCTCTTCTTGTCCATACCCCACCGTGCCATAAAGATGAAAGTCAACGCGCACGGTCGTGTTCGATAGCGGCTGAAACGCCGTCACGCGGAAGGCGCCCAGCTCCACTTCGCTTTGTTCCGGCGGCCGGCTTTTGCTCGACTTTTTGTGCCCATCCTCCGCTTTTTCGGGCTTGCCGTGACCGCCCGCTTTCTTCTTGCCGTGGCCCTCCGCGTGATTCGCGCCGTGGCCGCCGGCCGCATGGTGCGCGTCGCTAGCATCGCTGGCGTCGGCCTCGGCCGGATCGATCTCGCTCGTTGCCGAGGCGCTGGCGCTGGGCAGATACATCAAGCCGACGACGCACTCGGCCAGCGTGATGACCGCGATCAGGCCGCCGCCGATTAGTTTGAACTTCGAGCTGCCCCGTTGCTCTGCGACGGGGGCTGCTGCGGCCGGCGCGCTGGGCGCACTCGCCGTCTTTGCTTCATGAGCCATGTGCGGTTCTTGGCAATTGAGACGCGATGAGAGAACAGACGAGAGGGGGCTATGCACTACGCCGCCTAAGAGGACTGTAGCTTTTTCTCGCACCCCTGGTGGCCCCGCAGTGGCATCTTGTCACAAAAATCCCAAGCCCACGGACTGCGGTCCGTGGGTCCGCTTTGCTGCAGCGCCCGATAAAACCGGCATATCCGACACGCCCCTGCCCGCCCCAGCCCTTACCCCCGGGCCTTGCCGGCCGATTCCGGATTGACCCATGCGCGCAGCGGCTTGCCGGACAGCCCGGCCAGTAGGTTGTCGGCGGCGATTTCGGCCATCGCATTGCGGCTGCTGACCGTGGCGCTGGCAATGTGCGGGGCCACGATGCAGTTGGCCAGCCCCAGCAGCGCGTTGTCCATCTTCGGCGGCTCGGGATCGGTCACATCCAGCCCGGCCGCAAAAATCCGACCCACACGCAGCGCCTCGGCCAAATCGCGCTCCACCACAAGCGGCCCCCGGGCCGTGTTCACGAACACCGCCGTGGGTTTCATTTTGGCAAAGGCCGTGGCATTGAACATGCCGCGCGTCGAATCGTTCAGATCGGTATGCACCGAAATAAAATCGCTCTGCCCCAGCAGCGTGTCCAACTCCACGCGCTCGGCGCCCAACTCGCGCTCGGCGTCGGCGTTGGGGTGCAGATCGTAGTACAGCACGCGCATGTTCCAACCGAGCCGGCAGCGCCGGGCCATGGCCGATCCGATCCGCCCCATGCCGACAATGCCCACGGTGCGGCCGGCCAGGTCCTGGCCGATGTGCCCCAGCGGCTCCCAGGTCTTCCACTTGCCGTCGACCGCATAACGCTGCGACTCGACGATCCGTCGGGCGGCCGAAATCAACAGCGCAAAAGCCATATCGGCGGTAGCATCGGTCAGCACGCCCGGCGTATTGCCCACGGCCACGCCCCGGCTGGTGGCCGCCGGCACGTCGATGTTGTTAAATCCCACGGCGTAGTTGCTGACGACTCTCAACTTCGGCGCCCGATCCAGCAGCTCGACGTCCACGCGGTCGGTCAGCAGCGCGAGCAGGCCGTCGCAATCGGCCACCTTCGCCAGCAGCACGTCGCGCGGCGGCGGCAGCGGATCGCGCCACACGTCGGCCTGGCAGTTCTCGACAATCTTTTTCAGTCCCACCTCGGGAATGACGCGCGTGACAAACACTTTGGGCTGTTGCATGGCCGACGAAATCCTGGCAGTTTGGTGAATGGGGGCGAATCGCTCGTTTGCCGCTCGCTGAAACCCGAATTCAAGCCGGAACCGCCCGTCGCGTAAAGGGGTTGCGACCGAATCGGCGCGGCGAGCGTGGCAGCCGGTCCGTGCGGCGGTTATCCTAATGCGTAAGCTGCAATGACACTTTCTAGCACGCCGTTAGCTGCTCAACCCCCGCCACGCGACTATCTCGCGGCCGAACCTGCGCTGAAATTGCCGCCGGCCAGCCATTGGCTGCGCGTGGCGTGTTTGATCGGCGTCGATTATTTCAGCACGCTGGCTTACCAGGTTTCGATCACGTTCACCGCGGCCGGCTTGCTGGGGCCGCCGGCTACGCTGGTCGTGGTGGGCATGACGCTGTTTGGCGCGCTGCCGGTGTACTTGTATCTGGCCGGCCGCTCGCCCCACGGCCAAAGCTCGATCGCGCTGCTCGAACATCTGGTGCGCGGCTGGCTGGGCAAAACCTTGGTGCTGTTGCTCCTGGGCTTTGCCGCCACCGATTTCGTGATTACCAAAACGCTGTCGACGGCCGCCGCCGCCCAGCACGTGATCCATGACGAGAATCCCCGCTTGCAGCAGGCGATCGATCGCTTGACGCAGGCGACCCAGCAACTGGTAGCCACCTACACCACGCCCGCCGTGGCCGCGATCTTCACCCGGCAGATGCTGGTGACGCTCGTGCTGGGCGGGCTGAGCTTTTTGTTTTGGGCCATCATCCGCCGCGGCTTCAACCGCAAGGCCACCGCCTATGCCGTGATCGTGGTCGTCGTGTATCTGACGCTCAACGCCGTGGTCGTAGGCTCAGGGCTCGTGTATTTGTTGTCGCATCCGCAACTGATCCAGCGGTGGCTCGCGCGCATCGCGGCCGGCGATTGGCAAATGAGCGCCGCGCCGCTCGCGCCCGGCGGCGCGTGGACGCTGCTGGCCACCTGCCTGCTGCTGTTTCCCAAGCTGTGCCTGGGGCTCAGCGGTTTGGAAATGAGCGTCGTGGCCATGCCCGAGGTGAAGGGGGGCCGCGGCGAAACGGCCGGTCAGCTCGCCGGCCGGATCCGCGACACGCGCCGCGTAATGGTCGTGGCGGCGCTCGTCATGTCGCTCTACCTGCTGGGATCGGTCGTCGTCAGCACGCTGCTGATTCCCGTCGAGCAGTTTGCTCCGGGCGGGCAAGCGGCCGGGCGGGCCTTGGCCTACCTGGCGCACGGCGGAACGATGGCCGATGGCCAGGCGGCCTCGCTGGTGAACTCCTGGTTCGGCGGCCACTTCGGCACGCTGTACGACGTTTCGACCGTGCTGATCTTATGCCTGGCCGGCACCAGCGTGATTACCGGCCTGACCACGCTGCTGCCGCAAATCTTGCTGAAGTTCGGCATGCAACTGCACTGGGTCCACGCCTGGGGCGTGCTGTTCGCGCTGTTTGCCGCCGTGAACCTGGGTGTGACGTTCATGTTCCATGCCAGCGTCGACGATCAACGCGGCGCGTACGCCACCGGTATGCTCGTGCTGATCGCCAATGCCGCGCTGGTCAGCCTGGCCGACCGTTATCGCTCCGCCCGGCAATCCGGCAGCCGCCGCATTCCCTGGGGCTACGCCCTGGTGGCCGCGATCTTTGTCGTCACGACGCTGGACGTGATCGTCGACCATCCCTCCGGGCTGGCGATCTCGCTGTGTTTCATCGTCGTGATTCTGGCCATGTCGATCGTGTCGCGGGCCGTGCGCAGCAACGAGCTGCGCACCGTGAGCTTGGATTTTGCCGATGCGGCCAGCCGGCAATTATGGGAGCAATTGCACACGCTCGAGTTGCCGGTGCTGGTGCCGCATCGGCCTGGCCGGCAATCCCGGGCGGAAAAAGCCGCGGCCTTGCGGAGCGAGCATCAACTGTCCGACGACGTACACCTGGTGTTCATCGAAGTCGAGATGGACGACCCCAGCGACTTTTATCAGCAGTTATCGATGCAAGTGTTTCGCGAGGACCACGTATTCGTGATTCGGATCGGCGGCTGCGTGTCGGCGGCGCACGCCGTGGCGGCCGTGGCCTTGGAACTCTCGAAGCGGGGCCGGCCGCCGGCCTTGCACTTCGGCTGGTCCGAACTCGGCCCGCTGGCGCAGGCCTGGAGCTTTCTGGCCTTTGGCGAAGGCAACGTGCCGACCAAAGTCCGCGAACTGATCCGCCGCGCCGAACCGGATCCCAGCCGCCGGCCCCGCGTAGTCGTCGGGTAAGGATCGCCCGAAAAATAACTCGTCCGCGCTCCCTCTGTTCCTTGCGGCAGACCGCTGGGCTCTGTGGACCAGGCTCGACGTCAGCGTGCAGGTCTCGCGCTCACTCGGGGCGTGCGTTATCGCGCGGCCTCGACGGCGGCGGTGCGCATGAACTCGGACAATCCGCTGAACCCCCGCTGCTTGGCCGAGGCTTCGAGCAGCAGCTTCTCCTCGGCCGTCAGCCGCACATTCACTTGTTCGGTCCTGCGCCCCGCCGCCGCGGGAGCCGGCGGCCGCGCGTCTTGCTCCAGCAGGAAAGCGACCGCGCCCAGCAGCGCTTCGCGCGTATCCTCCACGCACGCTGCCACGGTCGTCCCGTCGCCAAATACCTGCGGCAGTTCCAAGCCCCGGCCGTACCAATGTCCCTCGTCGCAATGCACGATCACCTGGTATCGCCCAGCCACCTTGCGCGCCTTAGCCAACACGTCGGCCGCAAATGGCCGATCAATCGCCCTGGCAGATTTTTTCGACTTGCCGGACATAGAACGGTTTGACCATCCCGGAATGAACGGGGATTGAAATCGGCTGCTCACCCGCCTTTGCGAACACGTGGTGCGAGCCGCGCACCCTCGCCAAGTAGTAGCCAGCCTGTTCGAGCATTCTTTGCACGTCGCTGAACCGCCGCTCGGCCGCCATGACTTAGTATATCCTATGCTATACAGGCTGCAACAGTCGACCTTGCGGCTGCGCGATGTCGCCCAACGCGCCGCACTGGTGGCAGCCATGCCGTCGCAGTCCTATGCAACGATCCTAACCGAGGGCGCGCCGAATGAATGCGCGGCGGCGCCATTCTTCCGCTTAGTGGCCAGCGCGCCCACTGCCCGGTCGCCGCTTCGGGCGTTTCCGCGGCCGCGCGCTCCAAGTTCAGCGCCAGCAACCGAGCGAGTGTTCATCGTCCGCCAGGTCAGCCGGCCAGCCGTAGGCGTCGAAGACGGCCGCGTCGAGTTTATTCGGGGACAAGTCGAGCCCGTTTTCGTATACCGCCCACCGGCCGTTCTGATTTTTTCCCACAGGCATCCGCGGCTCCTTTGCCTTCACCGCCCTATGGTTGGCCGGAAGTCTTGCCACACGCAGGCGGCGCATGCGCTCGGCGGACAGTCCGGCTCGGCTCGCGGGACCTACGGGGACGCGACTCAGACGAGTTCTTGGATCGGCTGGGCGTCGTCGAGCAGGGCGCGGGGGCGGCCGGTGAAGTCGACGAGAGTTTGGTGGGGGTCGATGCGCAGATGGCGGTAGAGCGTGGCGAGCACGTTTTGCGGGCCGTAGGGCGGCGTCGTGGAGTGGGCGCCGATCGCGTCGGTGGCGCCGACGAGTTGGCCGGTGCGAAAGCCGCCGCCGGCAAACAGGGCAAAGCCGGCCGACGGCCAATGGTCGCGCCCACCGTATTGATTGACGTGCGGGTTGCGGCCGAACTCGCCCCACACCACCACGGCCACGTCGCGATCCAGGCCGCGCAGGTGCAAGTCGGTGACCAGGGCGTACAGCGAGCGGTCGAACAACGGCGTTTCCTCGCGCGAGCGCTCGAAGATCGTGCCCTTCACGCCCGATACGTTGCCGTGATGGTCCCAGCCGCCTTCGCCGAGCGTCACGACCGGCACGCCGGCTTCCACGAGCCTGCGAGCCAATAAAAAGTTGCTGCTGTGCCAGGTGCGGCCGAACTGATAGTCGAACTGCATTTGCACGTCTGGACCATAGAGCTGGCGAACGGCCTCGGGCTCGCGGCTCAGATCAAAAGCCGCGCGGACCGTTTTGGACGAGATCAATTGCAAAGCCTGCGTCTTGAAGGTCTCGGCACTCTCCAACGCCCGATCGCCGCGCGGGGCGGCCAGCGGATCGAGCTGCCCGAGCAAGACGGCCCGCTGGGCCAGCCGAGCCTGCGAGAGCCCGTCATCCGGGGTCAGGTTCTTCATGCCCTCGCCGGTCGGCTCAAATGGCCCGTGGGTCAGGCCGAGATACGTTGGCACCTCGGCCTTGGCCACCGTGCGCGGATGGTCCGAGAGGCTGAGGCTCATGTAATGCGGCAGTACGTTGGGCGGCCCGCTATAGAGCCGGCTAACGACCGAGCCAAAGGCCGGCCGCTGCTGGCTCGTGGGAAAGCCGGTATAGACTTCGTGCAGTTGATGGTCCGGCTGGGTGAAGCGCATGTTGCGGACGATGGCCAGCTTGTCGGCAATCGTGGCTTGCAGCGGCAGGTGCTCGCAGTACTCGATGCCCGGCACGTTGGTGGCGATCGGCCGGAACTCGCCGCGGACTTCGGCCGGTGCCCGCGGCTTCATATCGTACATGTCGAGATGGCTCGGTCCGCCCGGCAGGCAGACCATGATGACCGCGCGAATCTGCTTGCGCGGGGCGTCGGCCTGCGCTTGCAGCCGCAGCACGTCAGCCAGACCCAAGGCGCCCAGCCCAAGCGCTCCACGGCGCAAAAAATTCCGCCGCGATCCATCGATGGCCAGCATCGCAGACCTCCTGGGGAAGACGACGATTCACACGCGGCGTGAGCGGGTAGCTATCGGGCAGCGCCGGCAGTCTAGCGGGCACTCAAGATCGGATCAAGCTTTTCCGATGGGTTCGCCAATTTCGTCGGCTGAGGCGTCGAGGATGGCGATGATGCGCGGGAGCCAGTCGCGGTGCTCGGGCTTCATGACGCAGGCGCGCAGGCAAGTGATCTCGTCGGCGTCCCAATGCTGCACTGGCTGGGCCGGCTCGAGCATGGCGCGAGGAAAGGTGGCGAGCGCGAGGTGCAATTGGCGACGCGCGGAGGCTTCGAACAAGCGCCGGGCAAGGAGTGACGACTCGCTGGCGGAGGGCGCGCGGATGGCCCAAGTCACGATGTCCAGTTCCGGTCGCATGAGCGGGGCAAAGCGAGCGTGGCTGGCGAGGTAGGCGTGCAATGTGAGTGCGGCATCGCGGCCGGCTTCCAAGCCGCGGGCAAATTCACCGCCCACTTCTAAAGGCAGCAGTTCGAGCGTGGCCCAGAGCGCGACGGCCGAGGCGCCGGAGCGCGAACATTCGAGCGAGATTTCGCCCAAGTGCCGGCCCGGGGGTGCTTCGCCCCTCACCCCCGACCCCTCTCCCGCAAGGGGAAAGGGGAGCGGGCTCACCGATGGCTCGGCTTCCGCAAGAGGAGAAGGAAGTTCGGCGGCCGGTGGCGCGGCGAAATACGTGTAGGGCGAATCGTGCTGGTAGAACCGCGCGACGCTCGGGTCCTGGAAGAGCACGCAGCCGCAGCCGTAAGGTTGCAAGCCGTGCTTGTGCGGATCGATAACCAGCGAGTCGGCCCGGTGCATGCAAGCGAAAGCCGCGCGGGCGGGCGGATCGAGATTACCGGCCAGCTTGAAATAGCCACCATAGGCCGCGTCAACGTGAACGCGCAGGCCATGCGCCGCGGCCACGGCCAGGATCTCCGGCAGCGGATCGACGGCACCGGCGGCCGTCGTTCCCAGGCTGGCCACGACGGTGCCGATCTGGCCGGCGACGGCCCGCTCTGCCAAGGCCGCAACGTTCATCCGGCCGGACGCGTCAACCGGCACGGGGCAAAACGGCATGCCCAGCACGGCCGCCAGCCGGGCGTGCGTGTAATGGGCTTGGGTCGAAGCGGCCAAGGTGGCGCCCGGCCGTAATTCGCGAGCGATCCACAGGGCCTCGAAATTGGCCATCGTGCCGCCACTGGTCAGATGCCCCAGGTGCTGCTGCCAGCCGACCAGGCCGGCGAGTTTGGCCAGGGCCTCTTGCTCCATGATCGAGCTGGCCCGACCGCCGTCGGCGGCGTGATTGTTGGGGTTGAGAAACATGGCCAACGCGTAAGCCAACCGAGCGACGGGGTGCGGCGGCTTGAGCATCTGCCCGATGTAGAGCGGATGATGATAGGGCAGGTTGTCGCGCAGCCGCTGGGCCGCGGCCAGCAACACGCGGCGCATGGCCGCGAAATCGCCTTGCGACCGAAAATCGGGCAAGTCCGCAAAGCCGGCTTCCAACGTCCGCGCCGCGTCGGCCAGCAGCGACAAGCTTTCAAGATCGAAGCCCATCGGCTATTTCGCACCCGCCGGCTTCAAAGCGGCTTCGATGGCGGCGGCCACTTGCTGGCCCAGCAGGGCGTAGCCCTCGCCATTGGGATGCACGTTGTCGGATTTCATCACGCGGTCCTCCTGCGGCAGAAGTGTGGCGTAGAGATCGTCGATCGGAATGCCGCGGCGCTGCATGATGGCGGCGGCCACGCGATTGCGCTCGACGATCGCCGCGGGCATGGCCGGGCCATCCTTGGTGCCCGCGGGCACGGGCGTGGTGCTGGCCCAAATGAGCTTGGCGCCGGTTTTTTCGAGCCGGGCGATGAGTTGCTCCAGCCGCTGGGCATAGAGTTCGGTCGGCGTTTTGCGATCGTGGATGCCGAAGTTGAAATGAATCACGTCCCAGCGGCCGTCGCCG
The DNA here is from genome assembly GCA_036509275.1 of Pirellulales bacterium. GTDB lineage: Bacteria > Planctomycetota > Planctomycetia > Pirellulales > PNKZ01 > DATATB01. The sequence continues at coordinate 11,358 of DATCFX010000788.1, forward strand.
AGCCAGACGTCAAGCTTTTTCAGGCCGTTGGCCGTGGGGCCGCAGTTCTCGGGCGCTTTGTGGACATTGGCCTCGCCGGCCAGCGCCTTGCGCGTCGGCAGGGTGTAGCCGCCGGAGATCGAATCGCCGATGAGCAGTACGCGAGGCAGTTGCGGATCGTCCTGGACGAAGTCCCAGCAGGACGAGCGGCCCTGCACCCGCAGGCGTTTGTGAATCGGCAAGTAAAAGTTGCCCAGGTTTTGCTCGAGGGTCCGCTCCCAGGCCTGTTGATCGGCCGGCAGGGTGGCCACCAGGGCCTGGTACCGGGCCGCGACGTCCGAGTCTTCGGCCGCCTTTTTGGCGGCGGCTTCTTTTGCGTTGGTCGGTTCGGCTGAGGGCGCGGCCGGTTTTGTCTCGCCTGCTTTGTCCCCAAAAGCCGGCGCCAGCCAGAGCCAACTCGCGGCGAGGATGAACAGGCAGGACAGGGAATGGCGGAAGGCGTACACGAGTCGGTTCCTGTTGAGAGGGTGCGGAGAGCGCCGGTTGCCGGTGCGGCCATTGTAATCTCGCACGCCGCCGTGTTGTACTGCCGCACCATCTCATCCGAAGCGGCTGGATCGACGATGTGCTACCGCGCATGCCCTGCGACACGTGGCGGGACGAGTTCGACCGCCTCGTCGCGAACCTGGCCCGCGACCACGTTCACGTCGCCGAGCCCTCGCGCCAGGCCTTTATCGTCTGGCTCACCGACGCCAACGAAGCCGCTAAGCGTGATGCGGCAACCGCCGCCGCCGCGCGCTTTGCCGGCGACTGGACGGTGCCCGGCGCTACGTCGCCCGAGAACGGGCCGGGTTCCGACGCGCCGCCTGCGACCGGGCTGCCGCCGCGACTGGAAAAGCTGTTGCGCGAGATCGATCTGCTGGGTGCGGCCATCGCCGTGCGTCGCGGCGAGTGGTTCAGCGCGATCCTCTCGATCGGCTCGGCCGTGTTTTTGGCGGGCATTGCGCTGGGCGTGGCCAAGATTATCAAGCGGCTGCACAAGCTCGGGCGGATCATCGCCGGCCTCAAAGGCCCCGCGCGCGTGATCCTGAGCCAGTTCGTGGCGGCACTCACCACCGCGATCGAGAACATTCCGCTCACCAGTTCGCGCGCCGCGCTGGCCGGCCTCAAGCGCTTCATCGCCCGCCTGCGGCCGTGCGACGCTCGTTGACCCTCTAGGGCTGCGACGGCAGCGATTCATGCCAATAGGCTGGCAGGTCGGGCTGCGTTGCGAGGAGGATTTCCAGAATGTCGTGACGCAACTGCGGCGTCAGATGGGCAAATTCCGGGCTTTGGTCCTGACCGCGGAGCACGTCCCAGATGCGACGCAGGACGTAGTCCTTGGCCGTCGCGGGCAACGCCGCAAAGCTGGGCGAACCAATCAGGTAGCTGCACGGGTACTTGAACATCCGCCGCTGGAGATCAAAATCCCGCAACGATCGGCCGCGGCTGTCCTGAGGGCCGCGCTTAACAAACTCTGCGGCGAACTTCGAACTGCCGGAGATCGGCGCCGTCAGTTCCGCTTCGTCGCAAAACAACAGGTACTTCACCAGCGGATCGCCCGCGTCGCGGATGCGGCTGGTCGTGCTGTCCCAGCGGTGGGTCGGCGCTTCGCCCAACTCGCGATTGAGGGCCGCCTCGTGGTATAGCGCCATGCGGGTGAGAAAATTTGCGCGCGTGATCAGGTTGTGCCCCTCGGTCTGATGTTCGAGGACCATCAGGGCCACAATGTCGCTGTGCCCGGTCAGATAGGCATCCGCGTCGAAGCGGGAGCCCAAGTCGGTAAGGTTGCTGCCAGCGGTCGATTCCTCGTCGGGCGAGTCCCGCTCCGTGAAGATTCGATTGCCCAAATGCGTCTGGCTGCCATGCTGGCCGGTCACATACCAGCCGCCCCAGCGGTGCTTGATCGGACTGGTATGGTCGATGCGGTAACTGCCTTTTGCGAGCAGCGGAAAACCGGCCGCGTCGGGAAACACGGAGCGGACCAGAAGCCCCGGTATGCCGTGCGTTTGCGATGACCCGTGGCAGATCAGGCAGTTGTCCGATTGGCGCACAAGCTCGGGCCGCCTGGCCGGAGGCTGGTCGAGCGAGTAAAAGACGGTGCCCAAGCGCGGATCGACCACGCTGATTTCCATCAACTCGCTGTTCTGACAAAAACCCACGTAGGTATCGTCGTTGAAGTACAGGGCACGCGGCATCCGTGGGCTGATACGGTCGCGCTGCAAACTGGTCTTCGAAAAAACGAGCACTTGCGAAGACTCGGAGATCTCCAACGCACGCAACAGCGCGGGGAGATACCCGAAGCGGTCGCGATGTTCGAGCCGCACGCCGCCGGAATCGATGCTCCGCAGGAGCCGCGAGACCCGATTGTCGGCCGCCGTCTGGCGATAGTTGATCGGCGGCTGTTCGAAGTCGTCTTCGGCGATGGCCGCCTGGCTACCGAGCAGTGCCGCCAACAGCACCGCCGAGCGAATCAATCCACAGGATTTTCGCCAATGCCACGAACCGGGGTCCGTGCATCCGAACGACCATCGGGCAGGGAGCTTCATATTCGTAGGGGTGCCAAGGTTGGCTTACGAATTGTTTTTTGCAGGCGGGACCGACGGGCGGGACCGAAAAAGGCAAACAGGACAATAATGTCCTATTTCACGTTCAGGATACCGCGACTCGCTGGGATGTCAAGCTTAAAGGGTTTGTCTGGGGGGTGGAACCGACGAGCGCGAGCCTTCCCCGCCTCGTTTACAAGCCACGCGCCGGAGCCAATAATCCAGCCACAGAGACAGGCCACGCCACCCGTGCCGAGGAGCTCCCCCGATGCATGCCGCAGTCAGTAGCAGAACAATGTTCGTAGTCGCCTTGATCCTGGCTGGCGCATTGCCCGCCGCACGGGGCGCCGAGCCGACCGCCTGGCCCGTGCCCGATTGGCAGACGGCCCGGCCGGCGAAGCTCGGGCTGTCGGTCGACGGGTTGGCCAAGGTCCGCGAGTGGCACGAAAAGAACGGCAGCAAGACTGGCCTGGTGGTGCGGCATGGCCGCGTGGCCGCCGAATGGTATTTTGGCGATGCCGCGGCCAGCAAGAAGTATCTGGTGTTTTCCACCAGCAAATCGTTCGCCAGCACCGCCGCCGGCCTGCTCGTCAGCGATGGCAAGCTGAAACTCGAGACCACGCTCGGGCAGGTGCTCCCGGATGTCAAACCGGACGGCAAGCGGGATGTAACCGTTAAGCAACTGCTGAGCATGACCTCGGGCGTACACAACAAGCCGCTCAACGACGAACCGAAGGTGTTTAGCTACGCGCTCTATGAAGCTCCGATGGACTATCCGCCCGGCAGCAAGTGGGACTACAACAATTGCGGCCTGGCGCTGCTCAGCCCGGTGATTGCCAAGGTCTCGGGTCAGGAGCTGGATCAGCTTCTGGATAAGCGCATCTTTCAGCCCATCGGCATTCGCCGCGACGATTGGAGTTGGGACCAGGTGGAAGGTCATACGCTGCCGTACTCGGGCCTGCACATCACGGCCCGGTCGTTGGCCCGCTTCGGCTTGTTGTTTCTGAATCACGGGCGGTGGCAAGACCAGCAACTCGTGCCGGCCGATTGGGTGAAAGAGGCGACCGCCCCGTCGCAGTCGATGAACAAGGCCTACGGCTACCTGTGGTGGAACAACTCGACCGGCCGCTGGCCCACGGTGCCGCGCGATGCCTACGCGTCGCTGGGCCATCTCGACAATGACATGCTGGTCGTGCCGAGCTTGGATCTGATCGTGGTCCGGCAAGTGGGCGACGATCCGGCCTCGAAGGGCAAGAAGCGCGACATCGGCCAACTCTGGGCCCTGGTCATCGAAGCGATCGACACGACGGGGATGGCCCACCGCTGAAATGACGGGGGAGCGCTACCGGTCGTGGAATTCGTAAGAATTCTGCATGCTCACGAAGCGATGGGCATGGCACCCATTACGGGGCTTTGGAAACCGACTGGCCGGGGCTGGTGGCGGGTTGCTCGGTCTTGGGTTGTGCCTCGGCCGTCTTGACGGCATGCTCGGCGGCGGCCATGGCCATGTTGATTTCGGCCGGATCGAAGTAGGGATACGAAGTGCCGTCGGCCCGGTGGATTTCCTTTTCGGCCAGTTGCTGCCAGCTCATGCCGCTATTGAGATGCCAGGCCGCGGCCTGGGCCACGCGCTGCGGGATCTGGCCCAGCATGCCGCACAGTTCGCGGACGCCGGTCTTGGTGGTCACGTTTTCGATGGGCCGCAACTGGTAGGTGGCCGTGGGGCGCGGTTCCGCCTTGCCATGATCGAGGCAGACGCAAGGGACCTTGATTTCGGCAACTTTTTCGGGCGCGACGTTGAACATACCACCGCCGCCGCCCATGCCGCCGCCGCCCATGCCGCCGCCACCCATGCCGCCGCCGCCCATGCCCATGCTCTGCATGCCGCCCCCGCTGCCTCCGCTCATGCCGCCCATGCCGCCGCCCATTTGAGCCAGGATCGGCACCGCGCCGGCCGCATTGGGCAGCGCGACTCGCAGCGGCTTGTCGGTTTTGTTCTTGATGAAGATGCGGCCAGTGGTCGAATCCTTCGGGATGAACTTGACCTCAATCTGTCCAGCCTTGATGCCGGCGAACATTTCGACGCTTCCGGCAGTCGGCTGATTGCCGGCCGGCTTGGCCGTCTCGGCTGCCCGTGCCCGACCGTTGCCGGCGGCGAAGATCAGCCCGGCCACGACGGCGCCGGTCACCACAGCGAATGTCAAAGGCTGCCCGAACCTGACCTGGCGCATGGATCGCTCCGGATAAAAATGAAGACAAGCCGCTGGTCGGCTAGAAGCGAAAAACGGGCGCCGGCTGGGACGAACCCCAGCGCATGAGCGCAACCCTGCCCCGCAAACTTGACTCCAGCCTAGTTCGGCCGGCGGTTTTTTCCAAGCAAAAACCGGAGAGAATTATCGACCGAGCCGTCAGCAGCTCTCGTAATCCAGCCGGCTAGCCAATCTGCCGCCATTCCCAAAAGACCGAAAACCAGAGTGGACCGGCGGCCGCCAGGCTCGTACTCGCCCCGCGCGGCATTCCGGAATATATTAGCGGTATGGATAGCATGATCTCCCGTAGTGTTGATGACATTCCGGAAGCTAGCCGGCGATCGCTGGAAAGTCTTCTCGGCTGCCCTCTCCAGGGCAATCAGCGGGTGTTCATCATGGTGCTCGATCCAGCCAGCGCTCCGAGCGATGAGTCGCGACAATTTGCCGCGCAAGGTCTGCGGGCAATCATCAACCGAGCCCAGCGCTATGCCGACTCCAGCGGCATCTTGAACGAGGAAGCCGACGCTGCCGTAGAGGAAGCGATGAAGCACATTCGTCGTCGGGCCACCTGATGCGTGTGGTGCTGGACACGAACGTCGTGGCGCGAGCCTTGCCGGGTCGGAACAACGCGGCCGAAGCGGTCCTACTGCTCCTGCTCCAGCCGCCGCACACCTTGATCGTGTCTGAGTTCGTGCTCGCGGAACTTGCCCGGATGCTGCGCTATGGCCGGATGCGACGAGTGCATGGCCTGCCCGACGACCAACTCGACGCTTTCGTGGGTCACCTTCGCCAGGGCGCTGAAATTGTCGATGTCGCCGCCGCTGCGGCGGATGCGGTTGTTCCCTCGGATCCTGATGACGATCCGATCGTTGCAACGGCGGTGCTCGGGCATGCCGAGGCGCTTGCCACTTGGGACCGCCATCTTTTTTCGGCCCCGGTTCAAGCATACCTGCAACGCTTTGGCATCCGCGTGATGCGCGAGACTGACGTGCTCGCGGAATTACGCCAAATCGGTCGGACGAACCCCTAGGGCGAGCGCACGAAACGCTTCGGCCGAGGAATTGAAGGCCGTCTACGCCAGGATGTCCTGGATCACGTGGCCGTGGACGTCGGTGAGGCGGAAGTCGCGGCCGGAGTAGCGGTAGGTGAGCCTTTCGTGGTCCAAGCCCATGAGGTGCAGAATCGTGGCGTGCAGGTCGTGGACGTGCGTGCGGTTTTCGACGGCCGCCAGGCCAAAAGTATCCGTGGCGCCGCAGCTGGTGCCGCCCTTGACGCCGGCGCCGGCCAGCCAGGTGGTGTAGCCATAGTGGTCGTGGTCGCGGCCCTTGGCGCCCTCGGAAGTGGGAGCGCGGCCGAACTCGCCACCCCAGATCACGAGCGTTTCGTCCAGCAATCCGCGACGCTTGAGATCGGTCAATAGCGCGGCAATGCCCTGGTCGCAGGCCTGGGCCAGCTTGGCGTGGCCTTTTTCGATTTCGTTGTGGCCCGTGTCCCAGGCAATGTCGTAGCCGTCGATCGACAGCGACAACTGCACGACGCGCACGCCCCGCTCGACGAGCCGCCGGGCCAGCAGACAGCCCTTGGCGTACTCGCTGTCGCCATACAGGTCGAGCGTCGCTCGCGTTTCGCCGGAAATATCGAACGCCTCGGGCACGGACATTTGCATGCGAAAGGCCATTTCCATCGCCGCGATGCGGGCTTCCAGAGCGGCCTCGTGCTGCTGGCGGTCGGCGTGCAAGCGGTTCAGCCGGCCCAGCAGGTCGACCTGGGCGCGCTGGCTTTCGGCACCGACGAAGCGGTTGGTCAGGTCGCGCATCACGCTCTCGGGCTGCATCTTGGCGATGTTGGCATAGCAGCCGGCATAGGCGCCGGGCAAGAAGCTATTGCCCCAGTTGCTGAGGCCGCCGCGCGGTTGGGCGCGCGGCGACATGGCGACGAAGCCCGGCAGGTTCTGGTTTTCGGTGCCCAGGCCATAGACGAGCCACGCGCCCATGCTCGGCCGCGTCGGCTGCAAGTGGCCGACGTTGGCCATCAGAATGGCGCCGGCGTGCTCGGGAATGTCGGTGTGCATGGAATGGATGAAGCAGATATCGTCCACGCACTGGGCCACGTGCGGAAAGATATCGCTCACCCATTTGCCGCACTGCCCGTACTGCTTGAACTTGTACGGCGAGGGGAACAGGCCGTTCTTGGTGTTCCGCAGCGATTTGCGATCCACTTCGGCCGGCCGCTGACCGGCGTAGGCCGCGATGTCGGGCTTGTAGTCGAACGTATCGACTTGCGAAGGCCCGCCGGGCATGAACAGTTGAATCACCCGCTTGGCCCTGGGCGCGAAATGCGGTGCCCGCACCGCCAAGGGCGAACCGGCGTCGGCCAATCCCGCGTCGGCCGCCCGCGCGGGTTCGGCGGCCAGCGCCGCCAGGCCCAGCGAGCCAAATCCGGCTCCGATCCGGGATAGCGCATCGCGGCGGGAAACAGGCAGCGTCGGATCGCGGTGAAACATGATTGGTTGACTCCAATTTAGCCCCGGCGTTTACGCCGGGAGTTTTACACCACACGCCTGCGCCCCACGCCCCCCGGCACAAGTGCCGGGGCTAAATAAAAATGTTGCCGCGTTCTATTCCAGATACATCAACTCGCTGGCGCTCAATAGCACCTGGGCATATTGCTCCCAGACGCCCAGCTTGTCGTCGTCGGCCGGTTGGCTGTCGAGAAACGCCAGGCCCAACTCCAATTCCTCGGGCGTCGCCAGCCGGCCGTACAACAGCAGGTACGCCCGGCGAATGCGGGCCGGCTGGTCGCTCGCCTCGCTGGCCAGTCGCGTCGACAGGGCCCGGGCCCTGGCCGCCATGAACGAGCTGTTCATCATGAACAGCGATTGCTGCGGCACGATGCTGGCCGCGCGGCCTTCGCTGGTGGCGCGGGGCACCGGAAAATCGAACAACCGCAAAAACGTATCGGACGAGAATTCATCTCCATTGCGGCTGACGGCCGCATACAGCGTCCGGCGGCGACTATCGCCGATATCCTTGATCGACGGGCCGCCCAGCGCCGGGTCCAACTCGCCGGTGGCTTTCAGCAGCGTGTCACGCCAGGCTTCGACATCCAAGCGTCGCGGACTCATGCGCCACATCAGCCGGTTATCGCCGTCGATGGCCAACGCCCGCTCGTCGGCGGCGCTGGACATCTGGTACGTGGCCGACAGCACGATCGCGCGGTGCAGTTGCTTGAGCGACCAGCGATCATCGCCGGCGCTGGTGCCGCGGAACCGGGCGGACAGCCAGTCCAGTAGCTCGGGATGCGACGGCTTTTCCCCCAGCATGCCGAAGTTACTGGCCGTGCGCACCAGCCCCGTGCCAAAGTATTGCTGCCACACGCGGTTGACCATCACGCGGGCCGTGAGCGGATTCTGCGGGCTGACCAGCGCATCGGCCAGATCGAGCCGGCCGCTGCCGCGCATAAAGCGGGGCGGGTCGTCGCCGGCAATAATGTGCAGGAAGCGCCGTGGCGCCACGGGCCCCGGCCGCTGCAAGTTGCCGCGGATGGCCACGCGCATGTCTTCGCTGCCGCGATCGGCCAACGTATGGACGAACGGATATTTTTCGGGAACCTGACGCTTGAACTGATCGATTTCGGTAGTCAGTTGCTTCACGCGCCGCTGCTCGTCGGCCGTCAACTCGCGATTGGCCGCCTTGCGAGCGCGGAACTTGATTTCCTTGCGCTCTTTCTCGCGCTTGTCGAGCCGCTGCTTGACGTCGTTGTAGGTCTTGACAACTTCCGGGCTGGCCAGCGGCATTTCGCCCACGGTGGTGTTGTTGAACACGCCGGCCAGCGAGTAATAATCCATCTGCGGATACGGATCGAAGCGATGATCATGGCAGCGGGCGCAAGCCACGGTCAGGGCCAGCAGCCCGCGGGTGAGTGTGTCGACGCGGTCGTCGAGCGTTTCGCTCTTGGCCTGACTGATGGCGTCCAGGTCGCCGCCATCGCTGATGTAAGTCGGCCCCAACGCCAAGAAGCCGGTGGCCACGGCACTTTCCCGGTCAATCAGATCGCCGGCGACTTGCCGCCGCACAAACTCGTCGTACGGCAGGTCACGATTGAGTGCCCCGACCACCCAATCGCGGTAGCGCCAGGCATTGGGCAGCGCCGCGCTATCCAAGAAGCTGCCGTAGCCGTCGCTATAGCGGGCCACGTCCAGCCAGTGCCGTCCCCAACGCTCGCCGTAGGCAGGCGAAGCCAGCAGCCGATCGACCAATTGCGTCACCGCCGCATCGCGATCGCGCGCGGCCGCCCGCTCGAAGCGCTCCG
>DATCFX010000789.1:0-2717 GCA_036509275.1 Pirellulales bacterium
AAGTCGTGATTCTCGGCCAGCGTATCTTTCAAATGCACGAACTCGCGCTGCAGCTTGCGATATTCGTATTGCGTCTCGAAGTCGGGATTCACGAGCACGTGGCCTTCGCGGCCATCGACCACTACCAGGTCGCCGGTCTTGATTTGCTGCAAGATGCCGGGCACACCCGAGACGGCCGGCACCCCGCGGCTGCGGGCCAGAATGGCGGCATGGCTGGTGCGGCCGCCGCGCTGCGTGACCAGGCCGGCCACTTCGCGCTGCCCCAACGTCACCACGTGCGAGGGCACCAGCTCGTTGGCCACCAGGATGATCGGCCCGGGCAGCGCATCGGAATAAGGCTCGAGCACGGTCGACAAGTGGCCGCTCAGCCGGATGACCACGTCGCGGACGTCGGCCAGGCGCTCCTTGATGTACTCGTCTTCGGTTTCGTCGAACAGTTGCGTGTATTCGGCTAGCAGGCGTTTCAGCGCCGCTTGGGCCCGCAGCCGCGAATCGACAATCCACGCGCGCACCTTGGCCGTGAAAGCCGAGTCTTGCAGGATCGCTTCGTGCGCATGAAAGATGGCGGCCTGCTCCTTGCCGACCTGCCGCTCCACCTTGATCGCTAAGGCCCGCAGATCGGCGGCCGTTTGATTGCGGGCCTGATCGTAGTTGGTCAGCTCGGCCAGCACCTGGGCGTCTTCCAGCGGGCGATGGTCGTCGCCGACGAAGATCTCGTGGATGCAGTAGGCCTTGCCGACTGCCACGCCGGGCGAGACCGCCAGCCCGCTGCGGACCAGGGTGTTGGTGCCAGCCAACGGAGGGGCCTGGGCCGCGAGCGGCCGCGCGGTCGAATCGGCCGGCGGTTGCTTCCCGGCAGAGGGTGGATCTTCCCTCTCGGGTTTGGCCATGATGGCGCACCTGGGGCGGCTTTGAAAACCTCCCTGGTTTTACTCGATGGCAAGGTCAGGCTGCAATTGCCCGACCACTGTTGGCCGTGGCGGGCGGCAGCGACGGGAGCGGGGCCGTCGAGGCCGCGGCAGGAAACGGCGCAAGCGGGCCGCCGAGGCGGTCGTCGTCGGCTGCCGGTACGCGCCACAGCAGCCCCAAGGCTCCCACGCGCGCCAGTGAAGAGAGGCCGAACAGCGTCAGATAGACGAGTTGGAATTTGCCGAAATACATCAGCGCCACGCCGCCGGCCAGCGACCCGACCACGATGGCCAGCGCGTTGGCGAAATTGAAGAGCGTGAGCACGCTGGTGCGATGCTGCTCCGGAATGGCCTCGAAGAACAGCAGCGCGATGCTCAACTCGTAGGCGGCCCACACGATGCCGACCACCAACTGCAACGCGATGAGATAGACGAAATGATCCGAAATGAGCCAGGCGGCCGACATGGGCGCGATTCCGACTCCGCCCAGCCACAACAAGCGCCGCGTTCCGAAGCGCTGCGCAAATCGCCCCAGCGCCGGCAGCGCCATGATGCGCGAGGCGTAGGCCGCGGCCACGAGCACCACATATTGCGCGTACGAGAAGCGCAAGTGTTGGAGCATATAGGGAGTGAAATAAGGCCCTGAGATCTGCACCGCCGTTTGCACGGCCAGCAGGTAGCACAGCAGTCGGCCGGTCGTCGAGCCGCGCAGCCGGCCGATCGCGTCGCCTAAGTGCAGCGAATGGCCGCGGGCCGCGCCGCTTGTCAGCTCGCGCTGGCTGGACAGAAACCACACCGAAACCAGGCGGAACAGCGTGGCCGCCAGAAACATGCCGGCGAACACGTCCAGCGCCGCACCGTGCGGCGCCGCCAGTTCCAACGCCACGCCGCCAGCCACGAAGCCCACCAGCAGCCCCGCCTGGCTAAAGCGCGTGCGCCGGGCGAAATAGGCCGCCCGCAACCGTCGCGGCACCAGCGTGCCGACCCAGGTGTTCCAGGCCGGGCCGGTCGCCAGGCCGCAGCCCCAGTACGTTGCCGCGGCCGCGAACAGCAATAGCGGAGGAACGTGCCGATGCCAGGCCGCCAGTGCCAGCGGCAGAAAGCACAAGCCCTGGCAAGCGGCCAGCACCACCACCCAGCGGCGCAGCGAGCCACAGCGGCGCAGGCCCCAAGGCGCCGCCAATTGCAACGTGCCGCCGGCCAGCAGCGGAATGGTTGCCACCAGTCCGGCAGCCACTTCGCCCAGGCCAGCGGCCAAAGCGAAGGCCGGCAGATACGTCTCGCCCATCCCGACCATGACGCTGAAAGCCGTGCCGTCGCCCAGGCCCGCGCACAGGTCGGTGCGCTCGGCAGGCTCGCGCTTGGCCGAGCTGAAATGCGGCGCGTCGGTTCGGTGACGAAGTTGGGTTTCCGGCACGAATCGTCGAACGGTTGAAGGATAAAAAGCAGGCGTGCCAGGAAATGGGGCGCTTGTCGGCCGGGGCACGCGAGGCGGGGCGGATCATAACAAGACCGCCCCGGCCGGCAAACCCGGATGCGTCATCTTGTCGTACCCGCTGGTGAGCGCCAACTGACTCCCAGAATTTCGCTAGCGTTTCATACCCACACGGGTTAGTTTGGCTGCCGGATTCCCCCCTACGGGCAGATACCGCTTCGCCATTCAGGGTAATTGGAGGGTTTTCGGTCATGCCGTCAGCCAAACGCCGTCTGCGTTCGAAACAGCCTCGCGTCATCCGCAAGGCATATCGTCAGCTCTTGATCGAACCGCTAGAGGGGCGATTGCTGCTGACATCAATTACGGTGAACACG
>DATCFX010000790.1:0-2476 GCA_036509275.1 Pirellulales bacterium
CCGCCGGCCGGCGCGCTGATCAACGGCAACACTTACTCGCAGGGTACGGTAATCAACGGCGGCACGTTGATCGGCACGGCGCTGGTCGCCAACAACTACGCCTTGAGCCCCACCCTGCCCTTGTCCACCAGCCCCTTCGGCACCGGCAACATCACGATTGGCAACGGCACCTTGCAGCTCAACGGCATCAGCACGGCCACCACGACCAGCACCCCGCTGCTGACCGTGACTGGCGGCGCGGGCCTGACCGTCAACGCCGCCGCCGGCGGCGCCACCACCTTTCAGGCCGCATCGCTGGTGCGGCAGGGTAGCGGCACGTTGGTCATCACGCCGGCCACCGGCAGCCTGAACACCAACGAAATCGTGCAGTTCAGCAATGCCCCGCAATCGGCCAACGGCATCGTCGCCCCGTGGATCGTGGCCCAGACGAGCGCCGCGGATCCCACGGCCGACTTCGTGAGCGTGGCCCCGGGCAACACGCTGCAAACGGCCACCGCGGCCGGCGTGTACAGCTCGGCCACGACGCTCGACGCCACGACCTCCACCTCGGTCTTCCTGGCCAATAGCAGCACGACCAACGCGCTGACGGGCGCCAGTGACAGTGTCTACGCCCTGCGTGTGGACGGCGTGAGCATCACCGACGCCGGCGGCACGACTTTGACCGTGGGCAACGGCAGCGGCCAGGCCGGCATCATCCTGAACAACGCCTTGGGTAGCGCGGCCAGCATCGCGGTCAACACGCTGGCCTTCGGCGCGGCCGAAGGCACTGTGTACACCGGCGGCGCGCTGACCAACAGCATTAGCTCCGCGATCACCGGCTCTGGCGGCCTGACCGTCTTCGGCCCCGGCTCGCTCACCATCACCGGCAACAACTCCGGCCTGAGCGGCACCGTGTCCGTGAACCTCGGCGGCGCGCTGAATCTCAACAGCTCGAACCCGCTGGGCACCGGCACGGTCGTCCTCGATGGCGCCGGCGCGGGCGTGACGCTCAATACGTCGAATTTTGGCGAGACGCTGCCCAATAATCTGATTATCAACACGCCCAGCGTGACGCTGGGCGGCACCACTGGGATCAACTTCAGCGGCGCGGTGAACCTGGGCGGCAACGTCGACACGATCTTCGCCGGCGCCGGCCCCGCCGAAGTCTTCAACGGTGCGATCACCAACGGTGGCCTCAGCCTCACCGGCAGCGCCAACGGCGAAGTGCAGTTGAATTCCAACGGCAACACGTTTGCCGGTGGTCTGACGGTTACCGGCATCAATCTTGAAAGCATGCCGGCCGGTTCGGGCAGCGTCTTGGGCACCGGCAGCGTGACGCTGAGCAACAGCGCCGTGGAATTGCTAACTTCCAACGCGGCCGCTACCTCCACGTCCGGCGCGCTCAGCATCTCCGGCAACAGCGTCCTCTACCCCTATGACATCATGGGCGTGGCTGGTTTGGCCTTCGCCTCGCTCAACCGCGTGGATCATGCCACGCTCGATGTAATCCCCGGCTCCGGCGGCTTGGGAACCAACGAGCTGGTGAGCTTCGCCACGGCCCCGAGTTTGACCAACGGGATTGTCAGCCCCTGGGTCGTGACCCAGCAGAGCGTGTCCAACTCCGCCGAGACGTTCGTCAGCTACTCGGCCGGCAGCCTCCAGTACTTCACGGCGTTCGCCGGCGGCGGCCTCAATGGCGCGACTCCCACGCAAGTGGTCGACGTGACCAGCAGCGTGGCGCTCAGCGGTGCCGCGAATCCGTACGCCTTGCAGGTCGACGCCGGTTCGGTGGTCACGGCCACTGGTCAGACGCTCACCATCGGCAATGGCTCGGGCCAGGCCGGCCTGATCCTCAACAGCGGTAGCAGCATCACCGGCGGCACGCTGGCCTTCGGCGCGGCCGAGGGCGTGATCAACGTCGGCGACCACTTTACCAGCACGATCTCGGCCGGCATCACCGGCACCGGCGGGCTGACGATTGCCACGACCAGCCTCGGTGGCTTGACCCTGTCCGGCAATAACACCGGTCTCAGCGGCACGATCACCGCCAACGCCGGCACGATCAACGTCAATTCGGCCGCCAACCAGGCTTGGGCGAGCACCGCCAGCCTGGTGATTAATGGCTCGCTCACTGGCGCGATCAGCAGCCCGACCACGGTCAACATCGCCAACAGCCAAACGCTGGGCAGCCTGAGCAGCACCGGCATGACGGGCGCCAGCTATGCCTCGCTCAATCTCGGCTCCGGCGCCGTGCTGACCGTGAACCCATCGGCCAGCACCACGTTTGCCGACCCGATCACGGGCGCCGGTGGCCTGACGATGGGCGGAACCGGCACGCTGGCTCTGACGGGCAGCAACACGTTCTCCGGCGGCTTGTCGCTCAACGGCGGCATCGTGAATGCCAACGCGGACGCGGCCCTGGGCGGCGCGGGCGGCAGCATCACCTTCGGCGGCGGCACGCTGCAGGCCGGCGGCTCGTTCACGCTGGATGCCACGC
>DATCFX010000791.1:0-1116 GCA_036509275.1 Pirellulales bacterium
CGTCTGGGACGAGCGGCATCCGAAGCCGCCGTCGGGCGACGACTACGAGCGCAGCTTGCTGCGGTGGATCACTTCCGACAGCAACCGGCAACTGGCCGAGTTGACGCCGCGCGACGCCCAGTCGCTGGATCGCTATCGCCAGGTGATCGGCGGCGCACTGGACGTGCTGATCGGCCGCAAGCTGCCACCGGCCAGCGACGTCGAGTACGAAAAAATCCACGAGCGCGACCGGGGCTCGTATCTCGAGTTCGGCTCGCTGCTGCGCTCTAAGTCGCGGCACGAGGAGTTGCCGGTTATTTTTTTGCTGCCCAAGCAGTGGAGCAAGCAGGTGGTGATCTGGGTTGATGAAAACGGCAAGCAAGCCTTGTTTGCCGCCGATGGCCAGCCGCGGAAGGAAGTGCGGCAATTGCTCAAGGCCGGCCACGCCGTGGTCGGCGCCGATTTGATCGGCCAGGGCGAATTCGCCGCGGATGGGCAACCCTGGAAGCAGGCCCGAATCAGCCAAGGCGGGTCGGGCACCGCCAAGTGGGACACTTACGCCGGCTACACGTACGGCTACAACTATCCGCTGATCTCGCAGCGTGTCCACGACCTGCTAACCGTCGTTTCGTTTGTCCGCCACCACGAGCGCAGCCCCCAGCGCGTGAGCATGCTCGGAGTTGGGCAAGCCGCGGCCTGGGTCGCCGCGGCGCGGGCCCAAGCCGGATCGGCGATCGATCGGGCGGCCTTGGACACGCGGGGATTTCGTTTTGCCAAAATCAATGCCTTGGACGACGTGAACTACCTTCCCGGCGTGCTGAAGTACGGCGATCTGCCCGCGCTCGTGTCGCTTTCGGCTCCGCATCCGACCTGGCTGGCCGGTGAGGGGAGCACGGCGCCCGAACTGGTCGAAGCGGCCTACCGGGCCTCAGGCGCTTCGAAAGGGCTGATCATTAGCACGGCTGACGAGAACCGCCGCTTGGACGAAGCGCTCGACTGGCTGGTGGATTAGGTGGCCAGTCGAATTCGTTCTCGAACCCCTGTCATCCGATGACGCACCAATCGGGTCGCCGCCGGTTTCTTGCTGCTTCGGCCGGGACGCTGCTGGCGGGCCGCGCGGCGCTAGCCGCCGCCCCT
>DATCFX010000792.1:0-4398 GCA_036509275.1 Pirellulales bacterium
CAATGCTTCGGCTGCCAGTATTGCACGTTGGCTTGCCCCTACGATGTTCCCAAGTATCACGCCGGCAAGGGCATCGTGCGCAAATGCGACATGTGCTCGGCGCGGCTGGAAGTCGGCGAGCCGCCGGCCTGCGTGCAGGCCTGCCCGCACCAGGCGATCACGATCACGGTGACCGACACTGCGCGGATCGTGGCCGATGCCGAGACGTCGCACTTTTTGCCCGGTGCCCCGGACCCGCAGATCACGCTCCCCTCGACGACCTACAAGAGCCGCCGCGCGCTGCCGCGGAACTTGCTGCCGGCCGATTATTTCCAGACTAGCGCCCAGCACGCTCATCTGCCGCTGGTGATCATGCTCGTGCTGACGCAACTATCTGTCGGCGCGTTTACCGCCGGCCTGCTGCTCAAAGGACTGGTCAAGCGCTCGCTGGTCGAGGCGCTCGAGCCGCTGCTGGTGGTCAACGCGCTGGTCTTCGGCCTGCTGGCCTTGGCCGCCAGCACAATGCACCTGGGGCGGCCGCAGTTTGCCTTCCGCGCGGTGCTGGGTCTGCGGCATTCGTGGCTCAGCCGCGAGATTCTGGCCTTCGGCCTGTTCGCCAAGCTGGCGATCGTGTACGCCGCGGCGGTCTGGTTCCGACTGGACCGCCTGGTTGATGGCGGCCAAACCTGGGTCGACGCCCTGGGCTGGGCAGTGGCCGGCTCAGGCTTCTTGGGCGTGTTCTGCTCCGCCATGATCTATGTGTTCACGCAGCGCGAATGCTGGAGCTTTTCGCGCGTCATCCTGCGCTTTACGCTCTCGGGCATGCTGCTGGGAGTCGGCATGGTCTGGTTCAGCATCCTGACGTTGGAGTTGTTCGATCCTTCGCCGCAGTTGGCCGAACTGGTTCGCCGCCATGGCACGGCGCTATGCCGGGCCGTGATGTTCAGCGCGACGTTAAAGCTGCTGTGGGACGCGGCCATATTCCGGCATCTGCTGGTGCGCCGCACGACGTCGCTCAAGCGCAGCGCCCAGCTTGCAGTGCGCCAACTCTCACGCGTGACGCTCGCGCGGTTTGCCGCCGGCTTCATGGGCGGGCTATTGATGCCGGCACTGTTGCTCGCGCACGTTTCGTCGGCTTCCGACCAGTCGCGGCCCGAGTTCGTCGTGGCCACGGCCATGCTGTTCCTTGCCTGTTTGGCCGGCGAGCTGCTCGAGCGTTATCTGTTCTTCGCGGCCTGCGCCGCGCCCCGCATGCCCGGGACGATCTGCTGATGAGCACCGACCAAATCCTGCCGGCTCCGCGATCGAGCCGAATTCCGCTGTTGGTCGATCGGCACGGACCGTTGACCGAGGAGCTGGTCCTGAAGCCGGGCCAGTTCGGCCTGGGCCTGCTGCCCGGCGGAATTCAGCCGCAGGGGCTCACCCGTAGCGTCTGCGGCTTTTGCTCGACCGGCTGCGGGCTGGACATTTATCTGCGCGACGGCGGCGCCGTGGGCGTGGCGCCTTCGCACGGTTATCCCGTCAACTTGGGCATGGCCTGCCCCAAGGGCTGGGAATCGCTGGCCGTGATGCAGTCGCCCGATCGGGCCATCACGCCGCTGCTAAAGACGGCGGCCGGTGCTCGCATGCCGGTCGATTGGGACACGGCCCTGCGCACGTTCGTCGAGCGGATGCAGGCCATTCAACAGGCACATGGGCCGGCTTCGATCGCCTACTTGAGCACGGGCCAGATCGTGACCGAAGAAATGGCCCTGCTCGGCGCGCTGGCCAAATTCGGCATGGGCATGGTCCACGGCGACGGCAATACCCGGCAGTGCATGGCCACGGCCGTCACCGCTTATAAGGAGTCGTTCGGCTTCGACGCGCCGCCGTTTACGTATGCCGATTTCGAACAGTCGGACGTGATCGTGCTGGTCGGCAGCAACCTGTGCATCGCGCACCCGATTCTCTGGCAGCGCGTGATGCGCAACCAGAACACGCCGCGGATCATCGTACTCGATCCTCGTAGCACCGAAACCGCAATGGCCGCGACGCAGCATCTGGCTTTGTATCCGAAAACCGATCTGACGCTGCTGTACGGCATCGCTCGATTGCTCATCGAGCGCGACTGGGTGGATCGGCGATTCGTGGCGGCGCATACCGAAGGTTTTGAGGATTTTTCCAAGTTCGTCGTGGATTTTACCGTCGAGCGCGTGGCCGCCGAGACGCGGCTGCCGGCCGAAGCGATCGAGCAATTTGCCGAAACCATTCATCAGGGTAATCGCGTATCGTTCTGGTGGACGATGGGCGTCAACCAGAGCCATCAGGGCGTCCGTACGGCGCAGGCCATCATCAACCTGGCCTTAATGACCGGCAACATCGGCCGGCCGGGCACCGGGGCCAACTCCGTCACCGGCCAGGCCAACGCGATGGGCTCGCGCCTGTTCAGCAACACGACCAACCTGCTGGGCGGCCGAGATTTTGCCAAGCCCGAGCACCGCGACCAGGTGGCCGAGATTCTGGGCATCGAAGCCGCGCGCATTCCATCCGAGCCGAGCTGGCCTTATCACCGCATCATGGAGGGCATTCTGTCGCGCAAGATTCGCGGCTTGTGGGTCGTGTGTACCAATCCGGCCCATTCGTGGATCAACCAGGACCAGGCCCGCGATATCCTGAGCCGGCTCGATTTCCTCGTCGTGCAGGACATTTATCACAACACCGAGACGGCCCAGATGGCCGACCTGCTGTTTCCCGCCGCTGGCTGGGGCGAGAAGGAAGGCACGTTCATCAACTCCGAGCGGCGGATCGGACGCGTGAAAAAGGTGGCGAAGGCACCGGGAAAAGCGTTGGCCGATTTCGACATCTGCCGGCTCGTGGCCGACTACTGGGGCTGCGGCGAGTTGTTTCGGCGCTGGTCGACGCCCGAGGCCGTGTTCCAGGATCTCAAGCGGCTCAGCGCCGGCCAGCCCTGCGACTTCAGCGGCATTGCCGGCTACGACGAACTGGATCGCCGCGGTGGCATTCAATGGCCGTTTCCGGCGGCCGGCGCCGATGGCAGTGGCCCTGACGACAGCACCGAGCGGCGGCTGTTTGCCGACGGCCGCTTCTTCCGCCCGAATGGTCGGGCGCGCTTCATCTGCGACCCGCCGCGGCCGTGGCCCGAACAGCCCAACGAGCGCTACCCGCTGATCCTGAACACCGGTCGGGCCACGGCCGCACAGTGGCACACGCAAACGCGGACGTCCAAATCTCCGATCCTGCGCAAGCTCTATCCGGCCGAGCCGTACGTCGAAATCAATCCACAAGATGCCCGCGCGCTGGGCATTGTGCCCGGCGTGTGGATCATGGTCGTTTCGCAGCGTGGTCGCATCCGCGTCCGCGCCTTCCCGACGCCGACCATTCAATCCGGCCAGATCTTCATCCCCATGCACTACGAAGTCGCCAACCGTCTCACCGACGCCGTCTTCGATCCCCACTCCTTTCAGCCCGCCTACAAAGCCTGCGCCGTGCGGCTGGAAGCCTGCCGATAAGCCGCAATGCGCATTACGGCCCCGCGCCGCAGCGTAAATCCCCGCGTAGCGAAGCTGCCGAATCATACTGTGCCCGCGCGATGGTCGTCGGACCTGGCATGAAGAGTGACAAGCTGGTCAACGCCCGGCCACGCAGGCTGGTCGCGCAGGCGCCGGAGCGCGCCGCACGCCAGCACCGCGACCGGGCTGTGAAAACCGACGGTTACGATTATCGGTGGGTGCTTGTTACGGTCGTTTCGCGTTTACGGGTCCTGCCGGCGACAATTCTAGAAACCAACCGATTCTGGGCGAGGGACCGAGCGCTCGGTATTCCATGTGCTTGCTCTGCGAGTGTGCGCCGGTGAGCACGGCAAACGATCAGACGGCTTGTCGATCCGTCCGGCTGCCAGGTGGCCAACTCGCTTGTTCCGCAACTAGGAAAGGGTCGATCCATGAGAATGCTCAAACTTGAAGGAGCGCCCAAGAGTGAAGCGAAGCTTCGGGTGCGAATGGCTCTGCGAGAATTAGTGGCCGACAAACGGGAACAACGCCGCGAACGGCGAATCCCTTATCTCGACGCGGTAACCATCTCACCGGTCGGCGCGCCTGCCCAGCAACACTCGGCCTTCGTGCGAGATCTCGCACCCAGTGGAATTGGCCTGGTCCACATGATGCCGTTACCGCTGGGCGAAGTCGTGGTGGCCATTCGATTGCCACGGGGCCGGATGGCCGCGATGGTGACGCAGATCGTCTGGTGCCGCCAGTTCGCCGATGGTTGGTTCGCCAGCGGCGGTAGATTCCTGGACGTGCGGGAAGGCGCGGCTGATTGATCGCCCGTTTAAGCTTCGCTGAGGTAAGGATCGACCGAAAAATAACTTCTCCACAACTCCTCTCCCCTTGCGGGAGAGGGCAGGGTGAGGGGCCGGGAAAA
>DATCFX010000793.1:0-9689 GCA_036509275.1 Pirellulales bacterium
GTCCGCTTTGCACTGGAAACGCTGGCCATGCAGCGTGTCGAGATTGTCGCCGCGGTGGAGAATCTTGCCAGCCAGCGCGTGGCCGCCAAGCTGGGAGCCGTGCGCGAGGGCCTGTTGCGCAACCGCCTGCGCATCCGGGACATGCCCCACGACGCCTACGGCTTTTCGCTGATTCCCGGCGACGTGGCCAACTGGAAGCCACTGGGCACTCGCATTTAAAACCAATTTGAACAGTAGCACGCAAAGGGCGCAAAGAAGAAGAAGAAGAAGTGACTTTTACCAGGGTTGATAGTCACTCAGTCGCCTTCCCTTCCTTCCCCTTCGCTATTTCTTCGCGTCCTTCTGTTCAATTGCCTTCTTGATTGCGCGCAGTGTGAAAAAAAGCATCCCGTCGAACCTTAAGCCGCTCCCAGCGGCATGCGGTGGGTCGGGACGGGCCGGCCGGGGCGAAAGTGTTGCATGCGTTGAACCTGCGCGCGCACGCCAAACTCGGCGGCCAACTCGCCCAACTCCGCGTCCAGCAAGCGGGCCAACTCATCGGGATCGATTGCCGCGCGAGCGTTGATCGTCAACTCGGCTTCGCTCACCTGCGCGGCCGAAGCCGCTGACAATTCGACCTGCGAACTCGAACTCACCAGGTTGGCGATGGACCATGCTCCCTCGGCCTCGCCCAAGATTTTGAGGTGAGCCGGTTCGGCCGCCTGACTTTTCAGAGCTTGGGCCAACCGCTCGACCAGCCGCACGACCAGCGCGTCGAGCGAGAAATCCCGCGGCGGATCGTCCGGCTGCACGCGCACGCTGCCGTTCAACCAGCCCAATTCGGCTTCGCCGGCGGCATACACGTCGTAATCCACTTCCGGCGTGCTGGTGCGCGCCGGGCGGGGACGCTCGATCGCCGCGATCAGGGCCTCAAAACCCGTACCGTCGCGGGCGCTGGCGGAGAGCACCTCTTGATCGGGAAAGCGCTGCTTGACCAGTCGCACGAGCGACTGCACTTCGGCCGGTTCGAGCTTGTCGACCTTATTGACGACCAGGATCTCGGCCTCTTCCAGTTGCTTGAGAAAGATGTACGCGGCCTTGGGCGAAAAGCCGGCGCCGGCCTCGCCGGACAGTATCTTGCGGCCATGCTCCGGCTTGAGCAGCACCGCCAGTGGCCCGATTTCGTAGGCGTCGCCATACAACTGCCGCAGCGGCTCAATGACGGTCGCCGCTAGATCCGTGCAGCTTCCCACCGGCTCGGCAATCAGCACGTCCGGCCGCTGGTGCTCGGCCAGTTGCTGGGCGGTGGCCACCAGGTCGTCGAATTTGCAGCAGAAGCAGGCCCCGGCCACTTCGCCGACGTCGAAGCCCTGGGCCCGCAAATTCTGCGTATCGACCAGCCCCATCGCCTGATCATTGGTCACGAGCCCCACTTTGAGCCCCTGCCGCATGTAGTGGCGCGCCAATCGGGCCATGGCCGTCGTCTTGCCGGCACCCAGAAAACCTCCCAACATCAAAAACCGGACGCGTTTCATGCTGCTCCTCAGGGTTGAATCAAAGCGGGGTGTGGGATCGGCTCGGCGCGCGTGGCCGGCGGCATGCGGACGAAGTATAAACCATTTTGCTCCGGCACGTTCCCCTGCTGACGGAGTGCAATGCCATGCGGAACGTTGAACGATGAATGATGAATGGAAAACGAACTCGCCGCTAGATCCCACGTTGGCAATTCATGGCGGTCGGCCGGCTTGTCCCGATGGCCCGCCACGGTGGCCGCCGCACGATGAAGCGGTGGCCGCGGCCCTGGGCGCGGCGGCCGAAGACGGCAGTTGGGGACATTACAACGGGCCGCACCTGCCGCGGCTGGCGGCGGCCTTGGCCGAACGTTTTGCTGTCCAATTTGTTCTGCCGTGCTGCTCCGGCACGTTTGCCGTGCAGTTGGCGCTGCGGGCGTTGGGTGTCGGCAGCGGCGATGAAGTGATTCTGGCTGGCTACGATTTTCCGGGCAATTTTCGCGCGATCGAAGCGGTGGGGGCCACGCCGGTGCTCGTGGATATCGCCGCCGACAGTTGGAATCTCGACGTGCGGCAATTGGCAAGCGTGACGGGCGACAAGATCAAGGCGGTGCTCGCCAGCCACTTGCACGGCGGCCTGGTTGACATGCAGCAACTCATGGCGCTGGCGCGCGAGCGCGGCTGGCTCGTGGTGGAAGACGCCTGCCAGGTGCCCGGCGCAGGGGTGTGTGGGCGGCCCGCCGGCTCCTGGGGCGATGCCGGCGTGCTGAGCTTCGGCGGCAGCAAACTGCTCTCGGCCGGGCGTGGCGGCGCCGTTCTATGCCACCAGGCGGAAGTGCAGCAACGCGCCAAGATCTTTTGCGAGCAAGGCAACCACGCATTTCCGCTCAGCGAGTTGCAGGCACTCGTCGTGCATCCGCAATTGGAGAGCCTGCCGTCGCGCCATGGGCGCCGTCTGCAAGCCGTGGCCAGGTTGCTCGCAGGATTGCAAGACACACCCGGTTTGCGGCCGCTGACTGGATTGCCGGACGACTCCAGCCCGGCCTACTATAAACTGGCTTTCGAGTATCGCGGCGCCGCGCTGGGCAATTGCCCGCGCGAGCAGTTCGTGCGGATGGTACAGGCCGAAGGCATCGCCCTGGACACGGGCTTCCGCGGTTTTCTGCAGCGAGGACCGCGCCGCTGCCGGCGTGGCATGTCGCTGCACGTTGCCGGCCAAGCCGCCGAGCGGGCCGTGCTCTTGCACCATCCCGCGCTGCTCGAAGAGCCGACCAGGCTCGATCACATCGCCGCCGGGCTTAAAAAAGTTTGCACGGCCTTGGCCCGTTAGGGCATAGCGGAAGTCGTGAGCCTTCCAATGTGCCCGCAAGCCGTAGCGGAAGTCGTGAGACTTCCAACGCCTCGCGCGGGCTGGCGGAATTCTCACGAATTCCTTTACCGGGTCGCGTCCGTGCCGACGTTGGCCGAAAGAATCGAGGCGTCTGTCGGATCGGAAAAGCCGTCGTCTAGTTGGCGGCCGGCCGGCTGTTCGCGCGGCGACAATTCACTACGCACGATGCGCATTCCGCGCGGCGCCACGATGCCAATGCTGACGCGTTGGCCCGAGATGCGATTGATCACGATCGTGACGTTGTCGTCCACGACGATCTTCTCGCCCACTTTCCTGCTGAGTACGAGCATGGTCTAAGTCCCCCTCTTTCCCTGAGAGCGTTTACAGTCTGCACAGTGGTCATTGCAAACCCAGTGCCGACATTGAACATTGACCGGCTCTCGCTCCTCCGAAATGCCAGCTAACGCGGGGTTCTTTCATGGGTTACGTATTTTCCGCTCAAGTCTCTGCCGTCGCCTGCCGAGCCGCTTTCGAGCGGCCGCAGCGTCTTGATTCAGGACGCCGATTCTCGAAATGAGATTCTCCGCGGTGCCGGCAGGCTGCGCTGCTCGCCGCAGCGCCACGGGGGGCAAAACCGTTTGCCGAGCCGCTAGCACGGATTACACTGGAGCACCGGCGCGGCGGCATTGCAGCGCCAATCGATCTCCAATTTTGGTCTGCGTGGCCAGCCGATTCGACGGCGAGTCGCCGACGGCCACGCGCGAGCGAGCAACCATGCAACCGGGCAGCGCCCTTCATAGCGGGAACCGGCCCAGTTCGGGGTGCGCCCGCCGCGGACTGCTGCTGGCGGCATGGATTGTTTTGCTGCCACAGCCTGGGCTTGAGCGCAGGCGCAGCGTCCTGGCGGATGTGCCCCACGGTTCGAGCGCGGCGGCGCGCGAGGCTTTTGGCTCAGCCAACGAGTTGTACGAATTCAAAATGCCGGCGTTTCAGCAGTGGCTGCGCGAGAATCGGCTGCTGCGGCAGCCGAGCGAGGGCGACACGGATTTTACCCGCCGCATCTTTCTGGCGCTGCGACCCCAGCCACGCTACGAGTGCCTTCGCCGGCCGCCGCTCTCCGAGTGCGTTAGGATCGACCGAAAAATATCTTCCGTATTTCCCGGCCCCTCACCCTACCCTCTCCCGCAAGGGGAGAGGGGTCGCGGAGAAGTTATTTTTCGGGCGATCCTTACTCGTCGAGTTTGATCGGCGGCAGCTCGTCGCGGCGGTAGCTTTCGGGCGCGAGGCGGCCTTGGCCGGGAGTCGTAATCTCGGGCGGCGTGTCCGAGCGCTCGCTATAACGCTGGTCGCTGCGGCGTTTGAGGGCCAGTTCTTCGCGCGCCTTTTGCATGAGCCCCTCGGTGGGCAGGATCATGTACAGCCCGTTGTCGTAGGCCACCATCAGCGGTGATCGCAATTGGTCGGCATGGTCGGGGCACGTGAAGATCAGCAGCCGCACGTGCTCGCTCCAACTTTTGACGAACATGAATGCCCCGCCGCCCAGCAGCGTAAACATCGCCAGCATGAAACACGTGCCCGATCGCATCCAGATCGCTAGCAACAGCAACAACACGGCGATCGAACCGGTGCATACCAGGATGGCGATCGGCGATTCGAAGCCGCGGAGCGGCTGTTCGTATTCGCGCTGCATCAGCCGGTCGCGGCTAGCGCATTGCCAGCATTGTTTCGGTAAGGCAATGTCCCATTTCTTGCCGTCGCGGCCCTCGCGCGCCGTGTAGTTCAACTGACATGCGCGGAACTGCGGGGTGGCCAGCATTGGTAACCAAACCCGCACATTGAGCCAGACTGTATCCACGACCGGCAGCACGTAGGGCCGCAGGCGGGTCCACAGGCCCGGCTGCGGATTGCCGGCAGGCGGGGGTGAAGCTTGGGGATCGCTGCCTGCCGGCTGGCTGCCGGCGGGTGCGGACGCGGGGGCTCGGCCCAGTTCGTTGGATTGGCTCATAGCCTCCATGCTAACGCGGCACTGCGGGTGCAGTCCAGCAGTTTGAGCCACGGTCTGGCTACCGGGGACAGGGCAGGGAGCTGGCCGTGTTTTCGTTTTGCTACTAGCTTGCGATGCAGGCAAAGATTAAGATTCTGTAAGAATTGGATTCGCCTCTGGGTAGCCCAGACGAAACGGACCTGGGCGGGCGCCGCTCGCGGCCGAATTGGAGGCGATGTGTTCGGAATGGTCATCTGGCATCGTTGCAGATCGAGCCGCTTATGCTCAGAACGTTTGGTGCGTTAATGGTCGATGGCCACGCGGTGGTGGAAGACGCGCCGGTTTGGTTGGAATCCGCCAATCGCGCCCTGAATGGCGGCGACTGGCAAGGCACGATCCTGCTGGACGAGTCGCCCAAGCTCTCATCGGGCTCGCACATGCTGCTGCTATTGGAAGACGGCCGGCAGGCAGAAGTGGTTTTGAAGCAAATGCACCCCGGTGCCGATGGCGGCCTGCTGGTTCGGTTCGAGAGCAGCACGGTTTGAATTGGCCCGAATAGTTTTTGACATGCCGGGCATTGCTAGTTAACTTGGGGAGTCATCTGCATTTGTGTCCTGGGACGCGGGCCGCGCGCTCGGGGCATCACGCCGTCCCACCACACAGGTCTAGCCCAGACCGAAAAAAAAATTGCTATCAAGCCGTAACTTTCCTGCTATCTGGGTCAATTAAGTTCGACGAAACGGTAATTCCCTGCCTGCCGTATCGTCGCGACCCGAGCATGCCGTAAGAACCTGCCCGCTTTGGATTTGAAGCCTGTTGAGTTGGAAGCCCAGTTGAGCTTGAAATTCAACGTCGCGGCAAAGCTGACTATCCCGCCCCACAATATGGAGATTCTTCGATGAACACCTTCCAGCCAGGCCGCCGCGGTTTCTTGACCGTTGGAGCACTCGCCGGAGTTGGCCTCTCGCTGGCCGATCTCTTCAGGCTGAAGGAGGCTCGGGCCGAGCAGAAGAGCTACGACTTCATCGAGGCCAAGGCCCAAAGCGTGATCCATATTTACCTGCCCGGCGGCATGGCCCAGCAGGAGACGTTCGATCCCAAGCCCTTTGCTCCGTTGGAATATCGCGGCGAGTTGAAGCCGATTCCGACGAAGCTGGCCGGCGTGCAGTTCAGCGAGCTGCTGCCCCGCACGGCGGGCGTGGCCGACAAGATCACGGTGATTCGCTCGATGACCCACGGTGAGGCGGCCCACGAGCGCGGCACGCACAACATGTTCACCGGTTACCGGCCCAGCCCGGCCCTGATCTTCCCCAGCATGGGCAGCGTCGTAAGCCACGAGTACGGCCCGCGCAACAATCTGCCGCCGTACGTTTGCGTTCCCAACCAGCCCAACGAGTTTGCGGGCACCGGTTACCTCAGTTCGTCGTTTGCCCCGTTCAGCCTGGGATCGGATCCGGCCAGTGGCAGCTTCCAGGTTCGCGATCTGAGCCTGCCGGGCGGCGTGGACGACACCCGCTTTGCCCGCCGCCGCAGCGCTCTGGATGCGGTGAACGACTACTTCGCCAAAAAGGAACAGTCCGACGCGCTCAAGGCGATGGACACCTTCTACGATCGGGCCTACAGCCTGATCAGCTCGCAAAAGGCCCGCGAGGCCTTCAATATCAACGCCGAGCCGGCGGCCATTCGCGATCAATACGGCCGCAACGAAGCCGGCCAGCGGATGTTGATGGCCCGGCGGCTGGTAGGCGCGGGCGTGCGTTTCGTGTCGCTGACCTACGGCGGCTGGGACATGCACGATCGGATCACTCAGAGCATGAAGCGGCAGTTGCCGAACTTCGACCAGGCGTTTTCGACGCTGATTCAGGATCTCGATCGCACCGGCCTGCTGGATAGCACGCTGGTCATGGTGTCGTCGGAGTTTGGGCGCACGCCGAAGATCAACCAGCAATCGGGCCGCGACCACTGGCCCAAGGTGTTCAGCGTGGTGCTGGCCGGCGGCGGTATCAAGCGCGGCTCGGTGTACGGTTCGAGCAATGCCACGTCCAGCGAGCCGGAGGACGATGCCATCGGGCCGGCCGACCTGGCCACGACCGTGTATCACCAGTTGGGCATCGTGGCCGACAAGGAACTGATGGCGCCGGGCAATCGGCCGATCGAAATCGTCGATGGCGGCAATGTCTGCAAGGACTTGCTGGCCTAGCCGGCGATATTTCATCGCTGGATTGATCTTCCCCGGATGGCATGGAATCGTCTGCGGGGTGCGTTTTCGGCCAGGCCCCGGCTAGGGGTCTGGCAGTTTGCGGTGGGCCATGATGGCCGCTGCAACAGCCAACCAAAGCGACACCCAGCCAGCCGGCGCGAGCCGCTGGCCAAGCGGACGAATGCTCGCGGCCCATGCGGCTGCGGGGATTGAAACTTGCCCACCGAGGAATCGCCGATGCCCGTCTTGCTGCGTCGATGTTTTGTGGCGTTTGCGCTGGCCGCAAGCTATCTCTTGCCTGCCGCCGAACTTTTGGCCGATGGCCCGGTGCTCAATGGCATCGTTCCGCAGGGCGGCCGCCGGGGCACCGAAGTTGAAGTGCTGCTGACCGGCGCGCGGCTCGAAGATGCCGACGGCATCTTGTTCTATACGCCCGGCGTCGAACTGAAAAAGTTCACCCCCGTCAACGCCAACTCGGTCAAAGCGCTGCTGACCCTGGCTCCCGATTGCCGCTTGGGCAACCATGCCTTGCGGGTGCGGACCGCCTCGGGCATTACCGAAATGATGCTGTTCAGCGTCGGCGCGCTGCCGGAGAAGAGCGAAGTCGAGCCGAACAACGACTTCATCAAGCCGCAGCCGATCGAGTTGGACACGACCGTCAACGGCAACATCGGCAACGAGGACGTCGATTATTACGCAGTCGTGGCCCGCAAGGGCGAGCGGATTACGGCCGAGGTGGAAGGCATCCGGCTGGGTCGCACGCGGTTCGATCCTTACGTGTCGATCATGGACCAGGACCGCTTCGAACTGGCCAGCTCCGACGATGCGGCACTGTTGTGGCAGGATGGTGTCGCGGCGCTGGTGGCTCCGGCGGACGGGACCTACGTCGTCCAGGTTCGCGATAGCTCCTTCGGCGGAAACGGTGCGGCGAGCTACCGGCTGCACGTGGGACGCTTTCCGCGGCCCACGGCCGTGTATCCGGCTGGCGGGCGGCCGGGCGAAACGCTGGAAGTGCGCTTCCTGGGAGATGCGGGGGGCGAGTTCCGCCAGAAGATCAAAGTGCCGGCCGCCACCGAGCAGGCTTTTTATCCGTTCATTTTTGTACCGGACAGCCGCACGACGGGCCTGTTCGTCGAGCAGGACGGCCGGATCGCTCCCACGCCCAACTACTTCCGCCTCAACGATCTGGTCAACGTCCTGGAAGTCGAGCCCAATGACGACTCGCCCACGGCGACACCTGCCAGCGAACCGCCGGCAGCCAAGCCGCTGGCCTTCAACGGCATCATCGAAAAACCCGGCGATGTTGATTGCTTCAAGTTCGTCGCCAAAAAGGGCCAGCAGTTCGACATCCACGTCCGCGCCCGCAGTATCCGCTCGCCGCTGGACTCCGTACTCAGCGTGCGTCGCGGCAAGGGCGGCAACGTCGCCAACAACGACGACAGCGGCGGTCCGGACAGTTATTTGCGGTTCACGGCTCCGGCCGACGACGACTACGTGCTTTCCATTACCGATCTGCTCAAGCAAGGCGGTCCGGACTATGTTTACCGGATCGAAGTCGAGCCGTTGGTTCCGAAATTTGTCATGACGCTGCCGGAGTTGTTGCGCTACAAGGACGTCACCGCGGCCATTCCGCAGGGCAACCGCCTGGCCGTCTTGGTGAATGTCAGTTGGCAAGCGTTCAATGCCGGGGTGCAGTTCGAGATGAAAGACTTGCCCCCGGGGGTCAAGGCCGAAGTGCTGCCGATCACTACGGGATATCCCACCGTGCCGGTGCTGCTGACCGCGGCGGCCGATGCTCCGCTGGGCGGCTCGTTGTGCGACATTTCCGGCCACATGGTCCACGACACGCTCAAGGCCGAGGGGCACTTGTGGCAGACCAGCATGCTCGTGGCCGGCGACAATCAACGGCCCGTCTGGACGCACACGGCGCAGCGCATGGCCGTGGCCGTGATCGAGGAAGTCCCGTTCTCGATCGAGGTGCTCGAACCCAAGGTGCCGATCGTCCGCAACGGGACGATGGAGTTGAAAGTGCGGGCCAAACGGGCCGAGGGTTTCAAGGCGCCGATTTCCATCCGCCTGCTGTACAATCCGCCGGGCATCGGCTCATCGGCCGCCGGCTCGATCGCCGAAGGCCAGACCGAGGGCACCATTCCGCTCACGGCCAACAGCGGCGCTTCGCTAGGCTCGTGGAAGATCGTGGTGCTGGCCGAAGCGACGCTCAGTCCGGAGCAAACGCCTGTCAAGAAGCGCCGTCGCCGGGGTCAAGGCGGCACGCTAGTGTCGTCGCAGTTGGCGAACCTCGAAATCGCCGAAGCCTTCCTGCAACTGGCCTTCAAGCCGGCCGCGGCCGAACTGGGAAAAGAAGCCACGCTCGTGGCCGGCGTGACCAACAACCGCGAGTTCCCGGGCGAGGCAGTCGTGCAACTCGTGGGTCTGCCGGGTGAAGTGACTTCCGAGCCAATCAAAATCACGAAGGACTCGTCCCAGGCCACCTTCAAGCTCAAGACGTCGCTCAAAAGCCCCGCCGGCAGGCACAAGGCGATCATGTGCCGGGCGATTGTGACGCTCAATGGCGAGCCGGTGCAACACACCCTGGGCCCCGCCGAGTTGCGAATCGATAAGCCGCTACCGCCCAAGGCCTCGAAGCTGGCTCCGAAGCCCGCCACCGTAGCTGGCAAGGCCGCC
>DATCFX010000794.1:0-4704 GCA_036509275.1 Pirellulales bacterium
GCCAGGCCGTCGTCCAGGCCGTTGACTCCTGCGGTCAGCGCCTGGCCGACCAGCATGCCCTGCGGGCCGACATTGAACGACACGCTGGCCGCGACCGAGCGGTAGACCAGCGGAACCAGGCTGTCGGTGGGCAAGAAGCCTTCGATCGAGCCACCATTAACGTTGACTTGCAAGTTGCCGGCGCTGCCGCTCTGATCGGCGTTCACCTGGATCGTGCCGGCGCCCAGGTCGAAAGTGCCGGTGCGGGCGTTGTCGATGCTCCAACGCTCGATGCCGCCGGAGGTGTAGTTGATCGTCACGTTGGCGTTGTTGATCTGCGGCACGGCCACGTCCAGGATGCCATACTGGCTGACGTTCACCGTGTTGCCGGCGCCGAAGCCGGCCAGGTCGTTGACCTGCACCGCGCCCTGCTGAATGTTCACGGTGCCGGTGAAACTGGAACTGGGGCCGTTGATGTACAGGTAACCGTTGCCCCATTTGTCCAGGTTGACGCCCGTGCCGACGATGCCGTTGACCTGCAAACCGGCCGTGCCGCCGTTGACCTGGCTCGAGTTGGCCACGTTCACTTGGGTGTCGCCGTTGAGCGTCAAGGGGCCCGTTTCGAGATACTGCCGCGTTTGCACGTCGATCTTGAGTTGGGCATCTTCCAGGTCGCCGCTGGAATTGTTGACCGTGATGCCGCCGTCCAAGGCGATCGTCGAAATGCGGTCGCCCACGCCCGATGAGTTATTGATCACGGCGATGTCGTTGACCACGATCGGGCCGCCGCCGTAGGCAATCGTCGTCTCAATGCCGGGGCTGACCGTCAGGTTCAACTGGGCATTGGCATTGAGGGTGATCACGTTGCTGCTCACCGCCTGGCCCAAAGCGCCCGCCGTATTGGGCGTCAGTTGGCCCTGGTTCACTGTCCAACCGCCGGTGTAGTTGGGCTGGTCCTTGCCGATGTTCAAGGTGCCGGCGCCGAATTTGGTGATAGTCGAGGCCGACAGATCGCCCGAAAGCGTGGTCGTGCCGCTGTTGTAGATCAGCGCTTCGACCGGCCCGTTGTTGTTGGCAAATACCAGGTCCGGCTGGATGGTCGTCGTACCGGTGATGATCAAGCCGCCGCCGGTGTCGCCCGTGTCGCTGCCGCGGATGGTAATCACGCCCGGCGCCGAGCCGGCCCCGTTAGTGATGTTCTGGCTGGTGCGCAAGGCATACACGATCGGGTTATCTGCCAGCGACTGGGCCTGGGTCGTCACGTCGACGATCGCCTGGCCGTTGGTCAGGCCGGTCAGGAAGGTGCTGTTAGCGCCGCCATCGCTGGTGGTGTAGCCCGCCGCGCCGGTGCCGGCCTGGCCCAGCGTGGTAAAGCCGGTCGTCGGGTTGTAATCCAGGAAGCTGCTGTCCGAGACGCTGACGTACCAGGCGGCGATCATATTGATCGTGGCGCCGTCGGACGTGCCACGCGCCGGCGCGCCGCTGGTCAGGATCAAGTGGTCCGTGCCCGTCGCCGAGACGCTGCCGAGCTGGCCGACGTCGTTGTTGAACTCCAGCGTCGCTCCGGCCGGCCGCGGATTGTCCCCGAACGAGCTGATGATCGTGGCGGTGGCGCCGGCGTTGGTGCGCTCGATCTGAATCGTGGATCCGTAGGCGAAGCTCAACTCGCCCATCGTTTCGCTCTGGGCTACCGCGCTGTTGTCGGCGTTGTAGATAAACGTGCCGCCGTTGAGCGCCAGCGGCGTGTTGTCGTTCCAGACGTCGGAATTGACGACCGTGCGGCTGGTGAATTCCAGGATGCTGCCCGGGTGCATCACGATCGTTTGCGCGTTGGCAGTGTTGGCGAAGTTCTGGGTAGTGGCCGCGTCGGCCAGTTCCAACGTGCCGAAGACGTCGACCTGGCTGCCGCCGATCGAGGTGCCCGTCGCGGTGGGCGCCACGATCGGCACATAGGTGCTGCCGCGGCTGATCACCAGGCTGCCCGTAAAGCTGCTGACCGACTGGGGCTCGACGCTGCCGGTGCCATTGGTCGCCAGCGAGCCGATGATGACGCTGGCATTGCCGGTGAGCAGGCCGCCCGGCACAGCGGTCGCCGAGAGGCCCAGGTCCAGCAGCCCGGCCTCGCCGCCCAGGCGAAAGACATTGCCGGCGCCGACGCCCAGGGTGCTGGCCGTGTAGTGGCCGGTGCCGTTGGCGCCCAGGTAAAACGTGCCGTTGCCGATCGTGCTCATGTCCAACGGATTGGCATAAGTCGTGGCCCCAATCGACAGCACGCCGGACGAGCCCGGCGTAATAAAGCTCAAGTTGGTCAGTCCCGCAGCCCCGCCGCGGAGGTCGATGTCAGACATAAACGTCGCGGTGCTGTTGATCGTCACCGTCTGCCCAACCACGATGTTCTGCTGCCCCGAGATGCGAATCGTGGCTCCCGGGTTGATCGTGATCGGGCCGGTGCCGGCCGTGGCCGTGCTGCTTTCGGCCAGGTTGGCGCCGCCGAAACGCAGGCCCCCTTGGTTAACGATGATGCCGCCGGAGAACGTGTTGCCGGTGCCGACCCACAGGTCGCCGGTGCTGTTCTTGGTCAGGGTCAGGCCGGCGCCGCCGTCGCTGACGTTGTTCAAGACGACGGACTCGCTGTTGGTGATGGTCGCCTGGCCAGTGAGCGTCACATTGTTGAATTGCAATCCGTAGGTATCGGCGCCATTCACGGTCAAGGTCTGCGTGCCGATCGACAGGCTGTCCAGCGCGATGATCTTGGTGGTGCTGGCGACCGCATCCACGCGGTCGACGTTGATCGTGGCATTGCCGGCCAGCACGATGTTGTTGTCGAGCGTGCCCGTCGAAACCGTCGCCCCCGTGGCCTGGTCCATGCGCAGGTTCAATTGCGTGTTGCCGTAGAGCGTGACGGTATTGCCCGCGCCCAGGGTGTCGATGCTCGCGGCGCCGTTCACGGCGGCCACGGCGCTGGCCTGCATGATGCCTTCGACGACGTTGATTGGGCCGGAGAAGTCGTAGGTGCCCGTCGGGTTAGTGGCGGCGGTATTGGTGCCCAGGTATAAGATCGTGGTCGTGCCGGGAGCGCCTTCCTTGTTGAGCACGCCGGTGCCGGTGATGCCGCCGGCCAGGATGGTGCTGGTGCCGGCCGTGGAGGTGTTGATCCAGGCCGTGCCGTTGATCGTCGTGATGCCGTTGACCAGCAGGCTGTCGGTCGTGCTGCCGGTGACGGTCAACTGCTGGCCCTGGGTGGTGTCGGGGGCATTGAACGTCAGATTTTGGATGCCGTGGAGAAAGGAGCCGGCGGTGGTGCCGGTTGTCGGAACCACCGAGATCGTGGCCAGCGGGTTGTTCAGGCCCAGTGCCACGCTAATGTTGGCATTGGCCGTCGCGGTGGTGCCCAACGTCAGCACGCTGGCCACGTTGTTGATGTTGATCGTGTTGCTGCCGCCGGCGCCGACGTTGTTCAGCGTCAGGTTGCCGGCGTCCAGGGAGATGCCGCCAGTGAACGTCTGCGTGCTGTCCAGCACCAGGGTGCCGGCGCCGAACTTGACGAGCCCGTTGGCGGTGATCGTGGCGTCGGTGCCGATCTTGCCGCCGGTGCCCAGGGTGCCGACGGTCAAGGTGCTGCCGGTGCCGACGTAGATGTCGGCCTCGGAGGGCGCGGCGGTCGAGCCGAACACGATGCTGCTGCCGGCGGCCGCGCCATTGATCGTCGCCGCGACGCTGTTGGACAGCAGGATGCCGCCGGAGCCGATAGTCAGCACGCCCGCTCCACCGCCGGAATTGATGATCGCACCGTTGGCCGTGATGCCCAAGGCATAGATGTTAATCGGATGGGTGCCCATCGTCACGCTGCCGGTGACGTCCAGCCGCTCGACGCCGGTGCCCAGCGTGGCAGCCAGGGTCGCGGCTGCCTGGGTCTGCGTCCAGCCCACGTTCACAAAGCCGTTGTCGCTATACGTGACATATTGTGCATCGGTGGCGTCGACCATCCACGCCGGCAGCATGCCGTTGGTGATGGAAACGGCGGTCGCCCCGTTGAACAGGTTCGTGACCGTGCCGCCGCTCACGCCGCCGGAGAGCGTGATCCGCTCGTCATCGCCCAACTGGCCGGCCGTATTGGGGTCGATCAGCAGGGCCGTGCCGGCCTGGCGCGTCAGGCTGGCAGCCGCAATCCCGGCGATCCGGCCGCGGATGTTCAGTGCGTTCTGAATCGTGTTCTGGCCCAGGTTCGAGGTGATGGCGCCGACCGTTTCAATCACGTCGAAATTGGCGTTGCCCACGGTAAAAAGCGTGGCGTCGTTGAGCACGATCGGCGCGCTGTCGCCCCAGCGGCCGCCGGCCGAGGTGACGACGCCATTGGTGGAGTCGAACCGCAATTGGCTGCCCGGCTCGAGCGTCACCGGTGCGGTGTTCGTGTTGCCGTCGGTGGTGAGCGAGGCTTGCCCGCCCAACGTCAACTGCCCGAAGACGTCGAACGAGCTACTGGCCGTCGCGCCGCGAATCTCCAGCGTGCTGCTGCGATTGATCGTCGTGGCACCGGTGTAATTGCTGTCGCCGACGACCACGACCGTGCCGTATCCATTGCCCACCGTGCTGGCCGCGCCGCTGGTGAGCGTGTCGCCCACGATCAAGCCGGCCGCGCCGGTGAGCACGTTATTGGCCGGCGTCGGAGACGTGGGATCGCCGATGTACAGGATGCTGGCGCCTGCGCCCAAGCGATACAGATCG
>DATCFX010000795.1:0-7494 GCA_036509275.1 Pirellulales bacterium
AACGGCTCGCCCCAAAAATGCTGCCGGCTGAACAGCCAATCGCGCAGCTTGTAATTGACGGCCGCCTTGCCCGCGCCTTTTTGGGTCAGATCGGCGGCGATCTTTGGCTTGAATTCCGCGGTGGTCAGACCGTTGTAAGGGCCGGAGTTGATCGCCGTGCCCGACTCGGTAAACGGGTCCTGCCCCGTGAGCACCGCCTCGCGCGAGACATCGGTGCGGTCGCCGGGATCGACCACCGGCTGGATCGGCAGCTCCTTGGCCTGGGCAAATTCATAATCGCGCAAATCGTGGGCCGGCACGGCCATGATCGCCCCGGTGCCGTAGCCCATCAATACGTAGTCGGCCACGAAGATTGGGATCGGCCGGTTGTTGACGGGATTGGCCGCGAACGAGCCGGTGAACTCGCCGGTCTTTTCCTTGGCCAACTCCGTGCGATCCAGGTCGCTCTTGCGGGCCGCCTTTTCGCAATACGCTTTCACCGCTTCGGCCCGATCCGGCTGCGTGAGCCGGCTCACCAGCGGGTGCTCGGGCGCGATGACCAGGTAGGTGGCCCCAAACAGCGTGTCGGGCCGCGTGGTGTAAATCCGCAGGACATCGTGGCCGGCAGCACGAGGAAAGCCTTGCAACGCGCGCTGATCGCGCCAAGCCTTGAACTCCTGCGGATGCGGCTTGCCCTGAACACCGCTCGTGGTGCCGATAAAGAAGTCGACCTCCGCACCCGTGCTGCGGCCGATCCAATTGCGCTGCAGCGCCTTGATGCTGTCGGGCCAGTCGAGACCGTCGAGGTCTTTTTCCAGCCGGTCGGCATAGGCCGTGATGCGCAGCATCCATTGCCGTAGCGGTAGCCGGACGACCGGGTGGCTGCCCCGCTCGCTCAGGCCGCCAATCACCTCTTCGTTGGCCAGCACGGTGCCCAGCGCCGGACACCAGTTCACCGGGGCCTCGAGCTGGTAGGCCAGGCGAAAGTCGTCGCGGTAGGCATGCACGGCCGCTTCGCCCTGCGACTGCACGCCCGCGGGGATCGGCAACTCGGCAATCGGGCGGCCGCGCTGCTGGCGCTCGTCGAACCAGGTGTCGAAGAGCAGCAAAAAAATCCATTGGGTCCAGCGGAAGTAGGCCACATCGGTGGTGGATAGCTCGCGACTCCAGTCGTAGCTGAAGCCCAGCATTTTTTCCTGCCGACGGAACGTGGCGATGTTCTTTTCGGTCGTCGCTCGCGGCGGCGTCCCGGTCTTGATGGCATGCTGCTCGGCCGGCAGTCCAAAGGCGTCCCAGCCCATCGGGTGCAGCACCGAGCGGCCGCGCATGCGTTGATAGCGGCAAACGATGTCGGTGGCCGTTTGGCCCTCGGGGTGCCCGACGTGCAGGCCGTCGCCGCTGGGATACGGAAACATATCCAGCACGTAGAGCTTGGGCGAAGTGGGCAGCCGCGGCGTGGCGAACGTGCGATTCGCCTCCCAGTACTGCTGCCATTTGGGTTCGATCGTGGCCGGGTTGTACCGTGGCATGAGCGAAATGAGTTCCCGGTAGGAAAGCCCGCGGGCTCGGCCCAACGCGCGCGGCTTTGTAAAGACTTATGCCATCGAATGTTTCTGACGGTGGCTGACGGCCGAATGCGGCGATTCTACTAGCTCGTCCCACAACCGGCCAAGGGGTGAAGCGGGCAGGGGAACACGCAAAAAAAGAAAACCACAGAGGCACAGAGACGGAAGGAGGTTCAGAGGCGGGGTTCTAGGTTTTCCGATGCTCTTTCCGCCCCAGCGCAGCCTGCCACCTTTTCTCAATCTTCCGTCTCTCATCTTTCCTCTCTGTGTCTCTGTGCCTCTGTGGTGATTATTCCTCTTCTGCTCTCGCGCGGCCTCGTCGCCCACATTGACCTTGAACGGTAGCGCCGATTCGATTACAAGCCGCGCGTCCATTTCCCTTTTTCTAGCGAATTCTCGCATCGTGACGCACTCGGCAGCACTCGGCAACCTGCCGCAGGGCCGATCGGATTCAGCCAAGGAAGCCTCTATGCCGCTGCCACGGGCCATTGCATTTGTCGGCGCGCTGCTCATTGCGGGCGTCGCGCGGGCGGCCGATGAGTTTCCCTACGCCGCTTACGTAAACGCCGACGAAGTGAACGTTCGCAGCGGGCCGGGCGACAACTATTACCCGGTGATGAAGCTCAACCGCGGCGATCGGGTCGAGGTCTTTCGCCACGACCCGGGCGGCTGGTACGCCGTCCGTCCGCCGGAAGGCGCGTATAGCTGGGTGCTCGCCGAGTTTATCAAGCCGGGCGAGAACAACCTGGGCGTGGTGTCCGGCGAGCGCGTGGTCGCCCGGGTGGGCAGCTCGTTCAGCGACGTGCGCGACGTGATCCAGGTGCGGTTGGATCGCGGCGAAACGGTCGAAATTCTCGAAGCCAAGCGGTTCAACACCGGCCCCGGCGCGCAGACCTGGTACAAGATCGCGCCGCCGGCCGGCGAATTTCGCTGGATCAGCGGCAAATTCGTCGAACAGCGGCTCT
Organism: Pirellulales bacterium; assembly: GCA_036509275.1. Taxonomy (GTDB): domain Bacteria; phylum Planctomycetota; class Planctomycetia; order Pirellulales; family PNKZ01; genus DATATB01. The sequence continues at coordinate 2,510 of DATCFX010000795.1, forward strand.
CCGTCGCGCCGCGCCGCGAGCCGAGTGCCCGCAATAATCTGCTGCTGGCCGGCCTCTCGCGCGAGGACCGCGCGATCCGAGCCGAAGAAGCGGCCGAAAACGAGGAGGCGCTCGATACGGCCTGGCGAAGCGAGCGGCGACGCGAGCGCGTGGCCTCGCGCGAGCGGCTGGAACCGTTGCCGCCGGTCGACGAAGACGATGAGAGCACGCTGCCGGCGGAGCGCGTGCGGCGGCGCCGGCCCGTGGGCTTGGATCAGGAACTCGAAGAACTGGACCTCGAACTCTCGGCCATGGTCAGCCAGGAAACGGCCCAATGGGATTTCAATCAACTGCACGCGCGGGCGGAGCGGGCCGTGAGTCGGGCCGAAACGGCCGTCCAGCGCGGCCGGGCACGCTTGCTGCTGGCCAAGGTCGACCGCTTCGACGACATCCGCCGCCGCTACCTTGCGACGCTTGACGTGCGGACGCAAACCCAATGGCGCAACCAGGAGTTGGCCAGTCGCTCGGCCGCCGCCGGCCGCCGCCCGTATTCCGGCGATGCGCGCTACGACGGCACCGGCAAGCTGGCTCAAGTCGTTTCCAACAAGATCGGCACGCCGCGCTACGCCTTGCTCGACCAGGCCGGCGAAGTGCGCTTCTATATCACGCCGGCGCCCGGCGTAAGTCTGCGCAACTATCTCGGCCAGGAGGTCGGCGTGACCGGCACGCTCGGGTTCCTGCCCGAGCAGCAGCGCCAGCACGTCACCGCCCGGCGGATCATCCCGCTCAGTGATTCACCGCTGCTGCGGTAACGCCCGGGGCATCTTCTGCCGTAGGCCCGCCGAGCCGAGCCGAACCGGGCGCAGCACTTCGCCGCGCGAAAGAATCGACTGCGGGGATAGGCTCGATTATGCTGGCTGCATGACGTCGTCGCTTTTGATGCGGATTGGAACACGTGGCAGCCCGTTGGCACGCTGGCAAGCCGATTGGGTGGCCGCCGGGCTGCGCGCGCGGGGACACACAGTCGAATTGGTGCCGATCAGCACGCGCGGCGATCGACAACAGGTCGGGCCGATCGGACAGATTGCCGGCGGCGACGGCGTGTTTACCAAAGAGTTGCAGCGGGCTCTGCTGGCCGGCGAAATCGACCTGGCCGTTCACAGCCTCAAGGACTTGCCAACCGAGCCAGTGGCCGGGCTGGCACTGGCGGCCGTGCCGCCACGAGCACCCAACGGCGACGTGCTCGTTTCCCCGCAGCATTCAGTCGATGAGTTGCCGCAGGGGGCGATCGTCGGCACCGGCAGCTTGCGGCGCCGGGCGCAATTGCTGCACCGGCGGGCCGACTTGCAGATGGTGGGCGTCCGCGGCAACGTCGAGACCCGGCTCGCGAAGCTCGAGCGCGGCGAATATGCCGCCTTGGTGCTGGCCGAAGCCGGTCTCCTGCGGCTCGGCCTCGAGCGGCACATCAGCCAGCGATTGCCAAAGACGCTGATGCTGCCGGCGGTCGGCCAGGGCGCGCTGGGCATTGAGGCGCGTGCGGATGACGAGCCGACGCGCGCTGTGCTGGCACAACTCGACGATCCGGACACGCGTGCGGCCGTGACTGCCGAGCGCGCCATGCTGGCACGTTTGAGCGGCGGCTGCCTGGCGCCGGTGGGCGCCTGGGGGCGATGGGAAGCCGGCCGGCTGGCCCTGGCCGGCGTGGTGCTCAGCGTGGACGGCGCTCAGCGGCTGGCAGCCGAGCTTGTGACCGACGCGGCGCACGCCGGCGGTTCGCGATCATCGACAGCCGCGGAGCTTGGCCGGCAAGTGGCCGACGCGCTGCTGGCGCAAGGTGCTGCCGAGTTGATCGACGAAGCCCGCCGGCAAGGCGCCTGATGGCTTCGCCGTAGCGCCCCAATCGCACCGGCGAGAAGCGGTGCGGTGTGGCCGATTCTGCTCGTGCTCCGGCAGTAACCGCCGGTTGCCTTGCGCCGCTGTACTGACCAGCAACTTCCCGCGCCGCTGAGGCGCAAAAACGTTAGTCCCTGCGGCTGCTCGCCTTTCGAACGCTAGCGGGCGGCGATTTGCCGGCCGCCCAGGTCCGTGGCACGCCTGTTGCTTAAGCGGCCGCTACGCATTCGCAGACGGACTTGGACAAACGCGGTGGAGCGAGAGCAGGATGTCGTACGGGTTGTACATTTCGGCCGAAGGCGCGATGGCCCAGCAGGCCCGGCTCGAGAACCTGTCCAACAACCTGGCCAACGTGGCGACGCCGGGTTTCAAGCGCGACCTGGCCGTGCTGCAAGCCCGATATGCCGAACAGACGCAGGAGGGCCAGGACTATCCCGGCTCGCACACGCAGAACGATCTGGGTGGCGGCGTGATGGTCAAGGGGGCGACCACGGACTTTTCGCCCGGCCCGATCAAGCAGACGGGAATCCCCACGGACATGGCGATTGAAGGCGACGGTTTTTTCGTCGTCAAGCATGGCAATCAGCGGATGTTGACGCGGGCCGGCAACTTCATGATCAACGACCTAGGACAATTCACGACACAGGAAGGCGATCCGTTGCTGAGCGAGGACGGCGAGCCGGCCAGGATCGATCCGACGGCAGGCCCGTGGAACTTGGCGGCCAACGGGACGATCTTGCAAAACGGCAATACGACCAATCTGGCACTGGAAAAGCCGCATTCGATGGGCGACCTGGTGAAGCTGGGCGACAACCTGTTTTCGCCGCTGGCCGAGCCCCAGAGGGTCGCGACCGAACAGCGCCGGGTGATGGGCGGCCACCTCGAACTCTCGGGCGTCAAGCCGCCGCTGGAGATGATCGAACTGATCGAGACAGCGCGCGTCTTCGAAGCCAACGTAAACATGGTCAAGTTCCACGACCAGATGCTGGAGTCGGTCGTGGAGCGGCTCATGAAGAGTTAATGATGAGTGATGAGTGCAGAATGATGATTGACGGATTCTGGGGGATTAACACGGCTTTTGTTCATCACTCTGCACTCTGCACTCTGCATTCCTAATTAATTCCTGGGTTCCCTCATGAGTGTTCAAACGCTTTATACCGCGGCCACGGGCATGCAGGCCCTGGAGCAAAAGCTGGACACGATCGCCAACAACCTGGCGAACGTGAACACCACGGCTTTCAAGCGGAGCCGTTTGAATTTCGAGGACCTGTTCTATCGCCAGATCAAGCTGCCCGGCACGGTCGACGCGCAACAGAACTTCACGCCCACGGGCATTGCCATCGGCTTGGGAGCGCGCGTCCAGAGCACGCAAACCGATTTTTCGCAGGGTGCGTTCTCCAACACCAACGACAACTTGGACGTGGCGGTCGACGGTCCGGGTTTTTTCGCGGTGGTCGATCCGACGACCGGGCAGAACGTGTATACCCGCGCCGGCAATTTCTCGGTCAACTCCAACGGGCAGTTGGTGATCGGCTCGGCTCAGACCGGCCGCGTGCTGAATCCGCCGATTCAGTTTCCCCAAGACTACATGGCGATCACGATCAGCGCCGAGGGAAACGTCTCGGTCCAGCAGTCGGGCAACACGCAGTTTTCGCAGATCGGGCAGATCCAGCTCGCCCGGTTCATCAATCCCGAAGGCTTGCTCAAGATGGGCGAGAACCTGTACTCCCAGACCTTGGCCTCGGGGCCGGTGAACCTGGGAAACCCCGGCACGGTGGGCCTGGGCACCTTGCAACAGAACATGCTGGAACTCTCCAACGTGCAGCCGGTGAACGAGCTCGTGGACCTGATTACCACGCAGCGCTCGTTCGAGTTGAATTCGCAAGCGGTCCAAGCCGGCGATCAGATTATGCAACTCGTCAACAACCTCCGCAGGTTCTAAACACATGCGACTTGTACGAAACACGTTGATCGCACTGGTATCGCTGGCTGCTGCCGGTTCGGCATGGGCGGCCGAAATCCGGCTGCGGAGCGACGCTACCCCCTCGGGGCCGGTCGTCCGACTGGGCGACATTGCAGAAATCTACGCGGCCGACCCCGAGCGCGCGGCGGTGCTGCGCAGCGTCGAGTTATTTCCCGCCGGCAGCGGCCGGGCACCGCGCGTCGTGCCGGCGCGTGACGTGCAAGAACTGCTGTTTCTGCGCGGGTTCAGCCCGGCTGAGTGCCGCATTTCGGGCGCCAGCCACGTGACGCTGGCCGCCGCGCCGCAGTCCAAGGAAGCAAAGACCGTCATGCCGGCGATGGAGAAGCGGGCGGCAGACACCGTGCGCGCAGCGATTCAGCAGTACACGATCCGGCAACGGCGCTCGAAGGAAATCATGGAGCTCGACTTCACGCTCAGCGATGAGCAGGTGCGGGCAATCGACGGCGCCGCCTATCGGCTGGCGATCCGCGGCGGGTCCGAGCCGTGGCTGGGCAGCCAGCGTTACGAGATTCTGCTGGAAGGCGGCGGCAAGCCGTCGCAGCTCGAGGCCCAGGTGCGGCTGCCGCCCTCGGCGGTGGTCGCCAAGCGCGCCATCGATCGGGGCGAGATCCTGCAGCCGGAAGACGTGGCGCTCGCGCAACTGAAGCCCGGCGCCGATACCAGCGGACTGTTCGACCGCGTGGATGCGGTCGTGGGCCACGAGACGACGCGGGCCATCGGGCCCGGCCAAACCATTGACGACGGCTCGCTGCGGCATCCGCTGCTGGTGCGCAAAGGCGACGCCGTGACGGTCTACACGCGCAGCCCGGGCTTGCAAGTGCGGACCACGGCCCGGAGCCGCGACGACGGCAGCCTGGGCGAACTGATCACGATCGAGTCCATGCTCAATCGCCAGACGTTTCTGGCCCGGGTCAGCGGCTCGCAAGAAGCCGAGATTTATGCCAGGCCGGCGGACACCGGCGTGCTGCGTCGGGCGGCGGGACAGACCAGTATGGCCAGCGAGGGTCGATAGGCATGGCGTTTATTTCGCGCATAGCGTTGATGCGCTGGGCTTGGGCGGCCGCGTGCGCGCTGGCCACCCAGGCGGCGTGGCCGCAGCCGGCTGGAGCCCAAAGCTCGAGCCTGCACG
>DATCFX010000796.1:0-1085 GCA_036509275.1 Pirellulales bacterium
AGCACCGGCCGCACGAAAATGAAATCGTACAACTCGTCGAAATACCATTTGTTCTTGAGAAACACGTAGATGCCGTAAAACTGCTGCCGCGCCTCTTTCGGGCTCAGGATCCGCCAGCCGTAGAACACGCTGGCCAGCAGAAAACCGGCGGCCGCCGTGGAAAAGGCCACGATCGTGGCCGTCCAGTGGATGCCCGGGGCGTGGCTCAAGTGCTCGTTGGGATGGTGCAGCGAGCCGATCAGCATGGCTTCGGCGATTTTGTCGTGCAGCAGCCCTGCCGGCCGCGACTGTTCGAGCCAATCGGCCACGCCGATCACGCCCGGAAAGCTCCAGCCGATGGCCAGCGCAAAGACCGCCAGCACCACCAGCGGCATGTACATCACCTTGGGCGACTCGTGGGCGTGTTCATACACATGATGGTCACGGGGCACGCCGGCAAAGGTCAGATACCAGAGCCGGAACATATAAAAGGCCGTGAGCGAGGCTCCGCCGGAAGCCGCGAAAAAGAACACCGCGCCGTGCGTGGGATTGTGATGCCAGAACGAGAGCGCCTGGGCGATGATCGCGTCTTTGGAATAGTAGCCGCTGAAGCCGATGAGAAACGGAATGCCGGCCCCGATGATCGCCAGGCAGCCGACCAGCATGGTGTAGGCCGTCCAGGGCATCTTGTGGCGCAAGCCGCCCATCATGGGCATTTCGTTGGTGTGCGTGGCGTGGATCACCGAGCCGGAGCACATGAACAACAGGCTCTTGAAGAAGGCGTGCGTGATCAGATGGAACATGCCGGCCACCCAGCCGCCGACGCCCAGGGCCAGCATCATGTAGCCCAACTGGCTGATCGTGGAATAAGCCAGCACGCGCTTGATATCGGTGGCCACGACGGCGATCGTGGCCGCCAGTACCAGCGTGATCGCTCCGGCGTAGGCCACGACCAGCAGCACCTCGGGCACAAACACCGGATAGAACCGGCCGGTGAGATACACGCCGGCGGCGACCATCGTGGCCGAGTGGACCAGCGCCGAGACGGGCGTGGGGCCTTCCATTGCGTCGGGCAGCCAAACGTGCAGCGGAAACTGCGCGCTTTT